>JAITJA010000094.1 GCA_031279175.1 Odoribacteraceae bacterium | reverse complement strand
GAAGACTATCGGCACGGCCAAGGGAAACGAATCGGAATCTTACGGCGCTTCCGTGAACGTGGACGCGCGCCTGGACGAGCGTTTCTCCGTGGGCGCGCGGTTGAACGCGAATATCAGCGAGACGCGCGGCTTCTATACCGTCGATCCCTATACCTACGCCACGAGAACAAGCCGCGCTATCCCTTGCTTCGACGAGGACGACCTGTTCTACTACATGACCGCCGAGGGGTATCTTTATAACGTGATCAACGAGTTGAACAATACCGGGAACACCAACGAGACGCGGAGCTTCGGCATGAACATGAACGTGCAATACATGCCCGTGCGCGGCCTGCGCCTCCAGTCGCTATTCGGTCTTTCCGCCAGCATCACGAACGGGGAGTCGTACGCGTCCGAACGCACGTTCTTTATCGCGCAAAAACGCGGCTACGAGTTTAACGCGCACGGCCCGACGGACGCGGAATACAAGGCCTCCCGCCTCCCGCACGGGGGCGAGCTGAACACGGTGGAGAGCCGCAACACCTCCGTCACGTGGCGCAATACCCTCTCGTTTGACCGGCTATACGACGACCGGCATCGCGTCGGCTTCATGCTGGGCGAGGAGATCAGGAGCACCCTCGCGAAGGGAGTCTCGTCGACGGTCTATGGCTACTTCCCGGACAGGGGCAAGAGCATTTCCTTCCCCCAAACGACGATCATCAACGCGAGCGGCACGCTCCAGGCAAATAGCATCTACGAGTCGATGAAGACACTCCTCTCCGAGTCCAAGTCGAATGTCTTTTCCCTTTACAGCAACCTCGCGTACTCTTTCGACGAGCGCTACGTGTGGTCGGGCAGCGTGCGTTGGGACGCTTCCAACCGCTTCGGGCAGGACAAACGCGACCGCTTCCTGCCTGTATGGTCGATGGGCGCGCGCTGGAACGTTCACAACGAGCCGTGGCTCGCGAGTAGCGAGTACCTCAGCGAGCTAAACCTACGCCTCACGTACGGTTGGCAGGGGAACGTGGCCGAGGGCGTGGGACCTAACCTGATCCTGAAGATCCCGTCAACATTGATCAACGCGCAGACCGGCGAGATGATGTTAAACATCAAATCCCTCCCGTACGCCGACCTGCGATGGGAGAAGACGCGGAATTATAACCTCGGGCTGGACGTGGGCCTCTTCAGGAATCGCTTCATGGTCTCGCTGGAGGCTTACCGGAAGCACACGGAGGACGTGATCGTTTACGAGGAGTTGCCACTCGCCTACGGTATACAGAGTATGCCCGTCAATGGCGGCACGCTCCTCAACGAGGGTCTCGAGCTGCAAGTCAGGGGGACGATCGTCCGCACGCGGGATTTCGTCTGGAATCTTTCCGTGAATACCTCGAAGAACCGCAACCGCGTGGATTCCGACATCGATCACTCCGCCCAGTGGCAGTACGCCAGGAGTGGAAACCTGAACAAGAAGGGGTATCCCGTCTCGGCCTTCTGGGCATTCCGCTTCACCGGTCTCAACGGTGAGCAGGGTTACCCGGAGTTTCACGTCCCGACGCCAGAGGAGAACCCGGAAGCCATCACCGACGTGACCGCCTACATGGAGCACGCCGGTAACCTGGTGCCCGATTTCGAGGGGGGTATCTCGACCACGTTCCGTTACAAGACGCTCGCGCTCTCCTCGTCCTTTAACCTGAACATCGGCGGGAAGAAGTTCCTCGCGAACATGTTCACCCGGAAGTCGCTGCCGAGCGCCTACGACAATCTCCCCCGGGAGTTCACCGAACGCTGGCAGCAGCCCGGCGACGAGGCGCGTACCTCCATCCCGGGCATACCGGGAGAGGTGGAGAGCGCCCCCGGGTCAAACTCCTTCCATCACCCGCGCGTCATGCTACCGGTGGGCGAGTACGAGAGTCTCTACACGATGTATAACTACTCGACGGCACGCGTCGTCAACGCCTCTTTCCTGCGTTGTAACGCGATCTCGCTCTCCTACTCCGTGCCGCCACCGGCATTGAAGTCCCTTGCCTTGAAGAATCTCCTCTTCACTGCCTCCGTGAGCAACCCGTTCATCATCGTCAGCAAGGAGTTCAAGGGGATGGACCCGGAAGTGGCCACCGGCAAGCAGCCCATCAGCCACACCTATTCGTTGAACGTGAATATTAGTTTCTAACTGTGACAACCATGAAAAGATATAGATTGATAGCGCTACTCCTCCTGGTGACCACCGCGTGGAGTTGCAACAAGTTCCTGGAGGAATATAGCCTGAACGAGCTGCGCCCCGGTTCCGTGATCGACCTTCAGCAGTTGATGATCGGCGAGGCTTATCCCGTCACGGGGTTCTTCGCGCCGTACCTCGAATTGCTCACGGACAACGTGACAAGTAATTTCCCCACCCGCTCCATCGAGCAGCAGGTCGTCTTGCTCATGAAGGGTGAAGGGCCTTTCCTCTGGCGGCATGACATGTTCGAGTCCATGCAGGAGCGAGGTATCGCTAACGCCAACTCCTACGAGTTGTACTACCGCCGGATCATGGTCTGCAACGTCGTGCTGGACAACCTCGAGGAGGTCGTCGGGTCGCGGGAAGAGAAGGACAAGCTGAAGGGCGAGGCACTGGCATTGCGCTCCTACTGCTACTTCATGCTCGTGAACCTCTACGGGCAGCCTTACAACGCGCCGGGCGTTGACGCGAACACCTCCCCCGGCGTCCCGCTCATCCTCGCGTCGGCCGTCAAGGACGAGTACCCGACGCGCGTCCCCGTGGCTACCGTCTACAAGCAGATCGAGAAGGATCTGCTCGACGCGGAGGTGTTGCTCGCGGAACTCGGGAAGGAGAATAGCAAGTGGCGCGTCACGGACCTCTTCGTCTACACGCTGCTCTCGCGCGTCTACCTCTACGAGGAGCGCTGGGACGAGTCTATCGCCTACGCGACGAAGCTCCTGCAACGCTCTCCCGCGCTGCTCGATCTCTCGAAGCTTACCAACGCGTCAAATAATTACCCGACGACGAATGCCTTCACGTCAAATGTCTATGACCTCAATAACGCGGAGCTGATATGGGGCTTCTCATCGTCGCTGGAGCACAGTTTCTCGTTCAACGCGACGATGACGCCGGCTTATTCCCGCACCGCGCCCGCGCCGTACGCCGTCTCTGCCAACTTGCTCGCGTGTTACGAATATGACGACGTGAGCACGACGAACCGGAAGGATCTGCGCCCGCACTTTTATTATATAGGCTACGGCGCGATGGCGTCAAGATACCGCGTCTCTAACCTGAAGATCATCCGGGAAGGGGGATCAGGCCCCACGAAAGGTATGCGCGTCGCCGAGGCTTACCTCAACCGGGCCGAGAGTAACGCGCGGCTGTTCCTCGAGACGGGCAACGACGCGCGACGACTGGCAGCGCTCGCCGATCTCAATTACTTGCGCGAGCACCGCTATGACAAGCGCAACGTCGCCTACGTCCCCGTGGAGATAACAGCGGCCGACGAGCTGATCCAGTTCTGCCTCGACGAGCGCCGGAGGGAGCTGTCTTACGAGGAGCACCGCTGGTTTGACCTCCGGCGCGCGGGGATGCCGAAGATCATCCACGAGTTCAAGTTTATTGCCGAGCAAAACCCGGTCATCGACTCGCTCGTGCAGGGTGACGAGCGTTACGTGCTCCCGATCCCCGCCGTCGCCTTGAGCAAGAACCCCGCGCTCGTCCCCAATCCTTCCAACACGCCGAGATAACTTTAAACCAATGAAAAGATGAAATATAGAAATACATTTACCGCGCTCCTGTTGCTTGCCCTCTGCCACGTCGCTTGCGAGAGGGAGGAGGAGCTGACGCCGCGCACCGGGCCGGAGAACGTCTACGGCGACTACACCTTGCCGCAGGGCGATCACGATTACGACGCGTACATCCTCGAGTTCTTCAAGAAGTATAACACGCTCATGTTATACAAGTACGAGCCGCGCGACATCTACTGGAACGTCACCAACAACGCCTTCATCCCCGTCGTTTACGACTCCATCGGGGGCGTGGCCGTGGCAGGACACGTCGACACGCCAGCTGACGAGGCGTACATCGGCGACCAGATCAACATGATCCGGGAGAAGTTCCTCGCGCATTACCCCGACCCGTTCCTGCTCGAGATGTTGCCCAAGAAGATCTTCCTGCTGCGATCCTTCGTCGAGCGGGCAAAGACGGGCGCGGAGACGGACAAGGCGCCAGCCGCGGGCGTTGATTACCTCCTTTTCCAGTGGGGAGGCGAGGAGATCCGCTCGATCACCCCGGCGCGGGTCAACGAGTTCAAGTCGAAAGCATCGGAGGTCTTCCTGCGCAAGCTCGTCTCCTCCGGCAAGCTGCAACGCGACCCCCTCTTCCTCTCCATCACCGACTACACCACGCCGGGCTCGGGCAACGCCGCCCGGCTGGCTAACGGCTTCATCACGCCATCGGCCATCACCGAGTCCGCCGACTGGGACGCTTACGTGTACGCGATCGTCTACACCCCCCGCGACACGCTCGTCGCGCCGCGGGGAACGCTCCCCATCACCGACTTCGTCAACCGCCGCGGGCTGCTGACTCCCGAGTACGACGCCAGCGGCAAGATCAGGGCGAAATACGCCGCGATCACTACCTACTTCAAGGAGTCGTTCGGCGTCGACCTGCAAGCGATCGGCAACGACCGCGTCCCGTGAACGGGTCTACCGGGGAGGCTTCAACGCGGCCTCCCCGGTGACTTCAAAAGCAAAACATGTTCGTAAAACCAAGTAAAGCATGAAACAACCCATTGTTAAAGTAGAGAACCTTTCACATCGTTATTCCATCCGGTGGGCCATACGCGACGTCCATCTCGAGATCCAAGACACCGGCATCTACGGCCTCCTCGGCTCTAACGGCGCCGGGAAGTCTACCCTCATGAACATCCTCTGCGGCGTGCTCAAGCAGACCGCCGGCAGCGTCCGCGTCAACGGGATCGACGCGAGAGAAAACCCCGTCGCCGCCAAGCGCTACATCGGGTTCCTGCCACAGCAACCACCACTGCATCTCGACCTGACCGTCGAGGAGTACCTGCGATACTGTGCCTTCTTGCGCGACGTGCCCGCGCGGGACGTCAAGCGCGCCATCGATCGCGTCGTCGACAACTGCGGGATCGAGGCCTGCCGCAAGCGCCTGCTCCGCAATCTCTCCGGCGGGTACCAGCAGCGAGTGGGCATCGCGCAGGCAATCATCCACGACCCGCTGCTCGTCGTGCTCGACGAGCCAACGAACGGGCTCGACCCGAACCAGATCATCGAGGCCCGGCGACTGGTGAAGGAGATCGGGGAGGAACGCACCGTCATGCTCTCGACGCATATCCTCACGGAGGTGCGCGCGACATGCGACAAGATCTACATGCTCGAGCAAGGAGAGGTCGTCTTCTCCGGGGACGTCGACGAGTTCGACAATTACATCCCGCCCAGCACCCTCGTCGTCACCTTCGAGGCTTTACCGGGCATCGAGGCCCTCTCCGCGCTCGACGGCATGACCCGCGTCGAACAACTCTCCGGGAAACGCTACCGGCTGACGTTCGCGAACCTTTCTGACGCGCCCGTCCGCGTCGTCAAGGAGAGCGTCGCCAGGGGATGGGACCTCGCCGAGATCACCGTGGAGAGAAACACCCTGGACTCCGTCTTCGCCGAGCTATCCGGGAAAAATGACAGAAACGATAAAGAATGAAACATGAAAAAAACATTTAGAATAGCGCTCGTCGAGCTGCAATCTTTCTTCTACTCGCCCGTCGCCTGGCTGATATTGATCGTGTTTACCCTGCAGGCGGCCACGGTCTTCACGGACATCCTCGAGCGTATCGCCCGCGACCAGCAATTGAGAAGTTCCACCAGCAATCTCTCGCTGACCTTCTGCCGCGGCATGTTCGCGAAAGTACAGGACTATCTCTACCTCTATATCCCGCTGTTAACAATGGGACTGATGAGCCGCGAGCGGGCCAGCGGGTCGATCAGGTTACTCTACTCCTCGCCCGTCACCAACGCGCAGATCATCCTCGGCAAGTACCTCTCGACGCTCGTCTACGGCCTGGTCATGCTCGCCGTCCTCGTGGTATACGTCGCGTGGACCTCCGTGGTCGTCGAGCATTTCGACTGGCCCGTCGCCCTCTCGGGACTGCTGGGGGTATACCTCTTGTTATGTGCTTACGCGGCCATCGGCCTCTTCATGTCCAGCCTCACTTCCTACCAGGTAGTCGCCGCGATGGGAACGCTCGCGACCCTCGCCGCCCTGGGTTTCGTGAACCGCTTCGGGCAAGAACACGACTTCATCCGCGAGATCACCTGGTGGTTATCCATCAGCGGGCGCGCCGACGAATCCATTGGCGGACTCCTGTGCAGCGAGGACGTCCTCTATTTCATCATCGTCCCCGCGTTATTCCTCTCGCTATCCGTCACGCGCCTGAAAGCCATCCGGCAAAAATCGCGCTGGCAAGTCTCGTTCGCGAAATACGCCGCGCTCTTCCTCGTCGCCATGCTACTCGGCTACGTCACCTCCCGCCCACGCCTGATGGCGTTCCACGACGCGACACGAGAGAAACAACGCACCCTCACCCCCGTGAGCCAGGAAATCATCCGGCAAGTCGAGGGAGGATTAACCATGACCGTATACGTCAACGCGCTCGACAGGGGTCTCTCGTCCGTCATCCCTCGCGCCCGGAAAGCAGACATGGAGCGTTTCGCGCAGTTCACCCGCTTCAAACCGGAAACTCGCGTCAAGTACGTCTATTATTACACCAACCCAGGCAACCAGGGCGTCGAACGAAGATACCCCGGGCTGACAGACCTGCAAGCCGTCGGGAAAATCTCGAAAGCATGGGACGTCGACTCCTCGCTCTTCATGCCGCCGGCAGAAATCGAGAAAATCATCGACCTCTCCGTCGAGGACTACCGCGTCGTCCGGTTGCTCGAGCGAGAGAGCGGGCAGAAAAGCTTCCTACGCATGTTCGACGACATGACGCGCTACCCGTCAGAAGCCGAGATATCAGCCGCGTTCAAGCGACTGGTAGCGCCGCCTCCCGTGGTCGCCTTCCTCGAGGGACACGGCGAGAGGGACATCCTCGACGCCGGATCGCGCGGGTATTTCCGCTTCTCTTGCAACAAACCCGGACGTTCGGCACTCGTCAACCAGGGCTTCGACTGCGTGTCAATCACGCTCGACAGCGCGATACCAGATAGCATCACGATCCTGGTCATCGCGGACGCGCGACGGCCCCTGTCGACCGACGAGCTCGCGCGCCTCGACGACTATATCGAACGCGGGGGGAATCTCGTCATCCTCGGCGAACCGCGACGGCTGGAGGCAATGAATCCCGTCGCCGCGCGATTCGGCGTCGCGTTCCTCCCCGGGCAGCTGGTCAGGTACGGCGACGACGAGACCGCGCCCACCTCGAATATCGCGTCTTTCTCCCCGGGACGCGCCGCGCCGGCACGACCGCGGAATACTGTCGCCCCGGACTTTATCCTCCCCGGCATGACGCGGGAGGGCGCCCGGCTGACGCGCCTGCACGAGTCGCTCTATAACGTCTCGCGCTCCGCCCGCGTCCTCATGCCCGGGTGCGCGGCACTGGAACGCGTCGAGGAAAAAGGCTTCCGCGCGATCACGCTGCTGGAAAGTAACCCCGCGAACGGGTGGAACGAACTGCAAACAACGAATTTCGTGGACGATACCGCTCGCCTCGATCCCTCTACCGGCGAGGTAACGCGCGCGTATCCCGTGGCCATGGCCCTGACGCGAAAAGTCGGCGACAAGGAACAACGCGTCATGATTACCGGCGACGCCGATTGCTTCAGTAACGAACGCGTCGGCGGGGTCAATTCCACTTTTATCACGGCTACTTTCCTGTGGATGTCGGACGGGAAGATGCCCGTGGACGTGCGCCGACCGTCGCCTATCGATAACAGGTTGTTCGCTACCGGCGACGACGTGAAGTTCGCCCGACGCGTCCTGGTCGTTATCTTCCCGTCGCTACTGCTCGTCGTCTTCCTCGTCATCTGGCTGCGCCGACGGGGACGCTAACACCTGCAAACGGGAGGAGGAGCTCCCACCGGCGCGCGCGGACGCCATGCCACCGGGGATAACTTCCCCACCGCGCGTTCCCCCTCCCGTTCCCCTCCCGTTCCCCCGAGAAATACTCCTATTATTAATTGCTCGTGATTTTTCGCGGCCTCCTTCCCGGGAGGCCGCTTCTCGTCCCCCCGGGGGAAACCTTGTTGCACGCGCGCGAGAGACTTTCCCCCCGGGGGAAACCGTGTTGCACGCGCGCGAGAGACTTTCCCCCGGGG
>JAITJA010000078.1 GCA_031279175.1 Odoribacteraceae bacterium | reverse complement strand
CCGCACCAGGTCGTGTAGCAATCGACAAACACCAGGCGTCGCGTGGCGCGCGCCTTGTCAAGGGCCTGCTCGAGCGTGCCAGTTTCGAACTTCACGCCCTGTCCGGCGGCGACGAGCGGCAGGACGAGGAGCGCGACGAGAAGCGAGTAATTTGTTTTCATGGATTAACGAGAATAAGCCCTTCCGCGGAAGAAGAAGTTAGAATAAGACGCGTTCGGCGCGAGATACTGCACCTGCTTGACCTTCCCCGCTCCCCTCGCGACGAGCACCGGTTCGCCGTTTGGAATCCCGCCGATCATCTGGTAGGCCTGCAAGGTATACTGTCCGTTGGCGAACGTGGCGATAGAAAAATAATCGAAGGCAGGCGCGTCGGTAAAATTAAAATGGCGGTGCGCGACATGCGTGATCTCCCCGTCCGGCAGCGTTGGTATATCGATAGCGTGCTCCGCGTCATTGGCGACGTCGTAATAGAAAAGCCTGTTCTCGTGCACGAAATAGACAATATTCGCGCTCGTCTCGTTCGAGGCCTTCAGCGCGGCGTTTGCCCATCGTCCCGGGTCGGGCAGTGATTTCACGGCCGTGACGGCCGGTGCTCCTCTCATGAAAGCGATCGTGATGGTATAGAGGAGATACTCCCCGGTGCTATTATCGCGGAAAAGCGCGTGGATCACGTCCGGCCCGTAGGTCCCCGCGAACAGGCAATCGTGCGTCGCCCCGGGCATGGGGAAATCGTCGCTGATCAGCTCGTTGGCCATGCCGTTGGCGTTCCCGTGCACGAGCCTGTGGTTGCTCTCGTCCCAGTAGAGCGCCCCCCACATGTTCACGGAATAGGCCCAGTGATCGCTACCCCCGGCGACGTCCGTCTCGGGATAGCTATACTTCCCGGCGGTATTCCCGACGGTCATTATCGAGGCGTTATGCTCCGAGAAGAGCCCGGCGCTGGAGAGATACTCGCAGGAATAGGCGGAGGTGTAAAACTTGTAAGGGACGTCGGCAGGCTCGTCGAAGAAGAGCGTTTGGTGGTCGAAGGCGCGATACATGTCGAAGGCGCGATAGACGACGGCCTGCCCGGCGCGCGTGACGACGCCGAGGCAATGATTCCGCACCTTCTCCCACGAGTTCGGGTCGACGAGCGACTTCGCGTAGAGCATTCCCAGCGATCGCGGCGCGCCCGGGATTGTCGCGCCGCGGGTAGATTGGAGGATATCCGGTAGCAGCCGCCCGTCCTCGAGCAGCAAGTCCAGCTCCGAATTCCCGTCGGCCGTCTCCTTGAGGATATAGTGCCCGCGATTATAGAGTGTCCCGATCTCGAGCGTTGTCCTGGCGAAGGCGGCATAGCCATTGCGCGGGTTATTGACGCGGCAATAGAGGTAGTAGACGCCGGGGGGCTCGGTGACGGGGAACGCGAGGTCGCGTTGCTCCCGGATGGTATCGTAAGTAAACTTGTCGCTGACCGTGTTGCCGCTGTTGGTAGACTTGGCCAGCACCCAGCGGTACTCGAGATCGCTCTCCGGGTAGGTGGTGTTCACCAGCGGGGAGATCCTCAGCGTGTCGACGCCGGTGACGAGGATATAACTCTCCTCGAGCCCGGAGATCTCGATGTCGCTGACGGGGGTATAGTCATAGTTTCCCTTGTCGCGATAGCATGAGACGAGGAGAAGCGCGCATGTTAATAAGGTAAATGTTTTCATACAGGCATTATTCTTGGGTTAAAAAGAGACGGGCGTCCCGTCGGCCTCCTTCAGCACGTCCAATCCTGCTGCTTGTCTCTCCGCGTTATATTCCCGGAGCAGCCGCGCGAGCAAGTTAAGGAGGTAGTCGCAGTAGGCGTTATCGTAATTCGCGTTATAATAAGGAGCGTCGCGGACGATGCCGAGGGTTTCGGAGAAATACTCGTCGTCCCACTTCTCCCCGGTTTGCTCGATCATGAAGCGGTGCTTCACCGGCCCGTACTCTCCGAAGGGGAAGACATACGTGATACTGATCCAGTTTTCCGGCTTCTCCAGCTGGTCCGAGAAGACAATCTTGACCCGGTTTCGCTCGGGATTGACGAGCGGGAAAAGGGCGGTCGGCTTGACGCGGGCGAGGATAGTCACCTGCCCCGCCTGCAAGGAGGCGTCGCGCAGGAGCACGAGCGGCAGGCGCGCCCGCGTCTGCCCGGCCGGCACGGAGTAATCCGCCACTACTGCCGGGTCGTTGAAAGGCAAGTAATGCACGCCCGGCACGGCGTCATTCGCCCCCGAGGGGAGTTGCTCGAGCTCCACGGCTCGAGGCAGCGCGGAGAGCATCCCGATGGTCTCGACCTCGAGCCATACGGTTGCCCGCGACGCGTCCGGGTCGCCATATATAAAGGAGTAACTCAGGAGGGTATCCCCCGGCATGGCGCGGTAGAAATTCAGGCCATCGCCGGAGCGGTACAATTCCAGTTCCCGCTCGCAGGAGAGCAGTAGCAGGAGTAACGGTAGGAGGTATACAGTTTTCATCAATTCTTCGTGTTAGAGATTGGGATCAAATTCGGTTTCCGGCAGCGGGATGATATAATTATCCCCCGCGACCTCCCCTGCCCGCCAGAGCATGGAAGTCGCGTTGAGCCGCTTGTAAGTATAGAACATCTGGCCCTCGCCGATCAATTCCCGGCGGTACTCGTCGACGATCTTCGGCCTGACGTCGCTCGCGCTCGTGAAATAGTCGCCGGTGACGAGCACGTTATGCGCGAGCTGGTAAGTTGCCCAGAGCGCGTTGGCCTCGGCGAGATCCCCGGTAGTCTCCATGACGATCAGGTAGATCTCCGAGAGGCGGAGCAGCGGGATCACCTGCTGCTTGGTCATCTGCCGGGAGGCGGACTGCGAGTAGATATCCAGCTCGGTCAGGTACTTCTTGAGGGTCGGCATGACGATCCCCATTGGCGTGCCGGAAGTCTTCTCCCAGAGATGCAGGTAGCGGTTGTTGGACGCGATATTCTGCCCGTCGAACAGGGTGACGAGCTGCTCCCGCGAGAGCGCGCAATGCATGTCCGTGACGGCGTACGAGCCGAGGGCGAATATTTCCGGTGCATACGTCGTCAAGTCGTGGGCGTTGAGCATGAGCAGGCACTCCGAGGGGCATCCGAGATAACCGGCAGTGATGTCGTTGCTCCCGCTGAGCGTGATGAGCGGGTTACCGTCCGCCCCCCTGGCCCGAATGATCTCGCTGGCGACCTGGTATGCCTTTTCCCGCTCGCCGTTATAGAGGTGGAAGCGCGCGCGAATCCCCCGTACGGCCCAGTAATTAAAGCGTCCCTGGCGGTAATTCATGAAGGCGTCTTCGGCGGTACTGGCATTCAGCTCGGCGAACGTGTAGGTGAAGAGCGGGTCATTCCCCTCGAGGAGCTCCTCGGCACGCGCGAGATCGGCCTCTACCCGGGCGACGAACTGGTCGCGGGCGTAGTAGGGCGGTAGCTCGACGATGGAGACTTGCCCGGCGTAGGGGAGCGAGACCTGCCGCGTGGTGTTCCCCGGTGCTTGACCGAAGAGCCGCAGCACGTCGAAGTGGCAAAAGGCGCGGATGGCGTGGGCCTCGCCGACAACGACGGCCCGCGTGGCCTCGTCCGGGAAGACCCCCTCGCCTGCCCCCGCGTGGTTGATGATCATGTTCGCGTTGGCGATGACGTTGTAGAGGCCGGAATAGATGGCGGCGACGGTGGCGCGCGCGTTATCACCGGAGTAATTAAACGCGCGCAACTCGTATGCGCCGGGACGCGCCGCCTCGGTAGGTTCTCGCCACAGGGCCGCCAGCTCCTCGATATCGCTCATGGTAAGTTTCTCGCCGTAGAGCGCCCGTTCCTTGAGCTTGATGTAGCACCCGTTAAGGATATCGCGGAAGCCGGCATAGGATTCGAACATCTCGTCGGCGGCGAATTGTTCCCTTGGCCGGACATTCAACCAGTCATTGCAGGAGGTCGCGGCCAGCATCCCGGCGACGCAGAGTAAAAGCGTAATCTTTTTCATGGTATGATCGCGTTAGAATATCAAAGAAATGGTAGCGCCCACCCGGCGGGCAAACGGGTAGCTCGTCCCCCGCTCGCGCCGGATGGTAGAAAGGTAGAAGAGGTCGGAGGCGTTCACGCTGAAGAGCGCGGACTCGACATGAAAGTGCTCCAGCAGTCGGGCCTTGTCGACCCGGTATTGCAGCGCGGCGCTTTGCAGCTCGAAGACGTTATCGTCCATGACGAAGCGGGAAGTCTCCCGCGTGATCGCGTTCGAGAAGGCCTTGAAGAAGGTCACGTCCCCCGGCTCGTGCCATCGATCGCTCAGCACCCGCCTGTCGGCGTTCTTCCGCGCCAGCTCGCTGATGGGGATCTCGACCCTGTTCTTTAGGGTATTGTTTTCCTGCTGCCCGCCCCAGTGATAGCCGAAGGAGAGATTTAGCGTGAAGGCCTTGTAGCGGATCATGGAGGTCAGGTTGCCCCGGTAGAGCGGGTCGCGCGTGCCGCAATAGACCTTGGCGGAGTAGTGGAACGTCTCCGTGATATTCCCCGCCGCGTCCAGGAAGAGTTCCTTGCCGGTGCTCGGGTCGATGCCCAGCGACCGCACGGCCCAGATAGAATTTTGCGGGTATCCCTCGTAGAAGAGCGTGCTCACGTCGACGTCCTTTGCCTTGTAGATCTCGTTTTGTTCCTTGATCGCGTCGGACAGGCGGGTGATCTTGTTCTTCGTGTAGGCCAGCTTCGC
>JAITJA010000061.1 GCA_031279175.1 Odoribacteraceae bacterium | reverse complement strand
CCCCGGGTGGAAACCTTGTTGCACGCGCGCGAGAGACTTTCCCCCGGGGGGAAACCTTGTTGCACGCGTGCAGGAGACTTTCCCCCGGGGGGAAAAGCCGTCGCGGGCTCGCGAGAGCCTTTCCAACTGTCGGGTAAGTCTGTCGCGAGCCCGCGAGGGCGTTTGAAAATATTTTGAAGGGCGGTGGCTTGCCCGCGAGGGGAGGTGCAGGCGTCCCGGGAGGCAGTCGCCCGCGCGCGATGACGCGGCGGGCGGGCTGGCGGGACGCGGGGAACGTCTCGCGAGCGACTTTGCCGCGCGCGCGCGTTCCCCGCGCCTGACCGAGCGTCGTTAAGGGGATATTTTCAGGGAGATACTACTCGACGAGCGTCCACTTGATGGCGTCGGCGATAATGACTTGACCATTCGCGCCGCGATCGTCGAGCGCGACCGTGCACTCGCCAGGCGAGAGGCGGAAACGACCAAGGGTGACCCACGCGTTGGCGGCAATTTTCGCGGTTACATCCGCGGGACCGTCGGCGGTAGAGACGACGTAATGCTGGACCTCGTCCGCGGTTTTCGGTATGAACAAGGACGAGGACGCGATATATGCCGAGACCTCGTACGTTCCCTCTTCCGCTACCCGCGTCCGCCAGCAGACGGAATGTTTCCCGTTGCCGGCCAGCTTCCGGACGTCGTCGCGTGTAACGAGGCCGTACGCGTTAGCGCCCGGGAAGGTCGTCCACCCGCGCGTCGAGACGCCGGGAACGTCTGTCTTTTCCTTGCCCCGTAACCAGTCCCGCGCGTTGACGACGCGGGAGGGACGGGAGATCGAGAAGCCGGGGTCGACGTTATCGACAATGATCTCGCCGGGGGTGAAGAAGTAGTCGCGGTCGACGGGCCGCTCCTCTTCCCGTTCCGTCGCGGGCCCTTGCGCGGGCTTGCTGGTGACGCGGGAGGGAGAGTTCCTGGCGATATTCGTGTTCAGGGACAAGAACATTGGTTTAAGATCCATCTTGAACGCGACGCGTTTCCCGGTACGCGCGGGCACGAGGAAGTCGCGATTGCTCTCCTGCTTCTCGCCCCCTATTATCACGCGTTCCGTCGGGATCTTCATGATCACGATCGAAGCCTGCCCCGTGACCGCGAGCGTCTCGATGGTAACGATCCCGTCCGCGTCGCTGTCGTTGTAGACGGCGAAGGCAATCCATGAAGCTTGCTCGTCGTCGCTCCACGAGACGGGCGCCTCCACGAGGTAGGCGGGGATAGCGTTGCCCGCGTACCAGCCGGGGAGCGCGTCCATCCATCCCGCGCCGAAGTGCCCGACAAACGCGTTGTTAAAATGCTCGAAGGAGATTTCCTGGAAGGGGTGCTCCTCCATGTAACGCGCGGCGAAATCCAGGAGATCGTCGCTCCCGATCCCGTCTGGGACGAGGAGGCGCGTCAGTTCTCCGGCCTTGAGTTCGAATATCCCCGCGCGCGTTAACGGGTCGAGGGTATTGTCCTCGACGGCCTCCTTCAGGGAATGTCCGTCGAGGTAGGCTTCCGCTTTCGCCGCTAACGGGTCCTCCTGGCCCGAGAAGCGCGCCATGATGAGTCGCGACAAGGTCGCGCCCCGCTTCTTCAATAGTGCGTGAAACGCCGCGTCGAGCACCGGGAAGTCGGCCGAACGCAATGCCCCGGCGTGGTCGTGAAAGAGCGAGGTGATCTCGTGCAGGTTGGGAGCGGGACGAGGCGCGGCCTCCCCCAGGGTGTGGCGCGCGATGACGGAAAAGAGGTCGGTGGGCGCGATAAACGACTCTTCTTGTTGCTCGATGACGGTAGCGAGGACTTTAGAGAGAAACGAGTAAGCCCAGTCTGACCCGGACGTCTCTTCGGTAACGAGCCGCCGCGCGCGCTTGAAATCGGGGCAGACCCGCGCGCCGCGCTCTGGGAAGAAGAGCATCTCGGGCTGGACAAGATCACTGCCGCCGCGCCACTGCCGGTAGTAGCTCGCGACGGGTAGCGGGCGCTCTACCAGCGCGAAACGATGGAAAGGATAGTCCCGGGAAGCCGCTTGCCCGATACCCCTCTTGAACGCCGCGAAGATAGGAGAGAGCGTGTCCGCGAGATCTTCCAGGCCGCGCGTCAACGACTCGTGACCCTTGAAGAAGTACAGCTCGAGGAGCGTCGAGTCGATCGTGACCGAGCGGCGCTCGTAGTCGCCGATGCAAAGCGCGATCCCTTTCAACGGCTGTTCGGGACGGAAGGTGATGGTGTCTTGTCCCTCTCGTTTGCCTTGCGATATGACCGTCTTGCCGGCGGGACGTATCACGCGCAGCGCGTAATGACTGAAATTCCTTTCCAGGTCGTACGGGATCACCGGGTTGGACGGCGGGACGGCGACGGGATACCATAAACATTCCGGCGTCAACCAGACGTAACCGGCGGAGAGGATCGCGTAACGCTTGCCGAAACGACAGTTGAAGGCGCTCTCCGGGGAGTCGTCGCGGTAGAGCGCGTCCGGGATGTCGAGGAAACAGACCCGCTCGTCGATGTACCCCTCGCAGTCGAGAGTTATGGCGCGGGATTCCCCGGCGGCAACGGTCGTCGCGACGCGGATCACCTGCCGGTCGCGGGCATGTTCCATCGCGCCGTCGTCCTCCCGTAACGAGGTCACGCGCAGTCCCGGGTTCAGGTAAAGGATGATCTCGTCGAGCGCCTCGCCTGTCCTGTTCTCGAGTACAAGCCGGGAGGAGAGGAACATCTTGTCGCCCTCCTGCCGGTAGTCGATAGCCTGGTCGACGAGCGTCATCTTCGGAGCTTGACGGTACGCGTTGTAACAGGCGGCGAGCGCGCGACGTTCCACGCGATCCTGCCGGTGCGACAGGTAAAACGCCCCGCCAGCAACAATACCCGCCGCGATCAACGCCACTGCCGGTAGTATTTTCCCCCGGGCCGCCGGCTGGTTGGGTAGACGATGGAAGCGCGCGGCGGCAACCTGTATTAGTCCCAGCCCGAGCAACAACCAGCAGCTCCTTTGCAAGAGATACCGGCCCGTCCCCGGGTGCCCCGTGACATCCGAGAACGCGTTCGGCAGCGCGAACCCTGCCGGGTCAAACAACCCGTCCGCCGCGTCCCCGACGAGGAAGAATGTCACCCCGGCATACGCCAGCAGTAATAGCAATGCCAACGCCCGGTGGCGTAACAACGCGAAGACGGCAAACGAGATCCCGATCGCGAAGACAAGCAACGGTAACACCATCGTCGCGAGGTAGAAGATGTAGAGCCAGGCGTTGAACGGCGCGTCGCTCCCCAGCGAGATGTGTATAAATATCCCCGCGTGGATCAAGAAGACGGACATCCCCGCGAACACGCGCGCGATGCCGGCAGCAGCCCCCCAGACGTGCCCCGCGTTACTTGCCGGGCGGTAGTAGATCGCGTCCCGCGTGTCGCCGGGTACCCTCCCCGTCGCGACGTTCCCGACAAGTAGTATCACCGGGAAGAAGATGAAGAGGGAGACGATGTACGCGCTGACATACGGGATAAACGAGGAGAGTTGCAGGAAGATATTGGCTCCCGGGGAGGCGTCTTTCACGTGCGTGAGCTCGATGAAGAGCAGCAGGGATAGCGTGAAGAGGACGAAAATCCGCGTGACATTGCTTCGGCGCGCGAGCTTCGCGTGATGCAGGACGATTCGTGAGAAAGTGTTCATGTCGGTGTAATATTGGTTCGCCGCGAAGTTAACAATTCCGGGACGGGAAGCGTCACGGCGTTTTTTCATTTTCCTGTTCTTGCTTTCCTGAAAATAACGCCTATATTCGCGGCGATAACAGACAGACCCTAAAATTAAGAATATATGTATTGGACACTGGAATTAGCTTCAAAGCTGGAAGACGCGCCCTGGCCCGCGTCGAAAGACGAATTGATCGATTACGCGATCCGCTCTGGCGCGCCAATGGAGGTAATCGAGAACTTGCAGGATATTGAAGATGAAGAGGAGATCTTCGAGAGTATCGAGGACATCTGGCCCGATTATCCCAGTAAAGACGACTTCTTTTTTAACGAAGACGAGTATTAGACAGGTATGACGCGAGGCGATCCCCGCGTCAAACTTGTTTTCTAGCCCCGCCCCGTTCGGTTTTATTCCAGGAGCGGGGCTTTCTCGTGCAATGGCGCGGGGTCATTTCAAGAAAAGCGCGTACTCGTGTAGGAAATTGGGCGTGAAGAGGGCGGCGTTCGCGGGCTCCTCGATGGCGGTCCGCGACCAGAAGCGCGCTTCCTCGACCTCGCCGGTGTTGGCGCGGATCTCGTCGCGGCCGGTACAGAGGAAGGCGTGTACCAGCTCCCGTTCGCGGTCGGTTTCCCAGATGTAGCTACCGAGGAAGCGGGCCGTGAGGCGGGTGATCCCCAGCTCCTCGAGGCTTTCCCGTTTCAGCGCCGCCTCGACGGGTTCGCCTGCAGAGACGTGACCGCCAACGGCCGCGTCCCACTTCCCGGGGAGCAGCGCCTTCCGCTTGCCGCGCTTCTGCAGGAGGATCTCGCCCGAGGGAGCGACGACGTGCAGGTGGACGACGGGATGAAGTAACCGGCTACCGTCATGACAACGGCGGCGCGTGGCCTTCCCGATCACCTCCCCTTTCTTGTTCACGACGGGTAACCATTCCCGCCCCCGGCGACGCGCGCGGAGTGCCCACGCGACGAGTGCCGCGAGGAGGAGCACCGGGAGGGTGTAAGCGAGATTCATTTAACGGATGGAGGCGTTTAACTGCTGCTTGTAGGTATTGACGAGCCGCATCATCACCTTGTCGATCTGTTTATCGGTGAGGGTATGTTCCTCGTCGAGCAGCGTGAGACTGATAGCGTACGACTTCTTTCCCGCGCCCAGCCGGTCGCCCTCGTACACGTCAAAGAGCACGACCGACTTGAGGAGCGCCCGCGCGGTGGAGAATGCCAGGTCGCGCACCTCCTTGAACGTCACCCGCTCGTCGAGCAGCAGGGCCAGGTCGCGCTTCACGGAGGGGAATCTCGGCACCGGCGCGTAGATCACCGCGCGCGTCGCGACCCGCTCGAGGATATTGTCCCAGGCGAACTCGGCGTGGAACACCTCCTGCTGCACGTCCGCGCGCTTCAACGGGATCTTGTTGACGATCCCCATCGCGACGATCGGCGTCCCGTCCAACGAGTAGCGCGCCCCTTCCCGGAAGAGATCCCCGGCCGCGTCGTCGACCTCCATCTGCTCGATGTCGAGGCCGAGGCGGGCGAGGATCATCTCGCAATAACCTTTCAGGGTAAAGAAATCGCTCCGCTCCTCCGGCGCGTTCCACGACACGGGCCGCCTGTTGCCGGTGATAAAGAGGGCGAGGCGCTCCTCCTCGCGGTACTGCGCGAGGGGATTCCGCGCGCGATCGTCCCGGTGGAACGAGTAGGCTTTCCCGAACTCGAACAGCTTCAGGTCGCGGTTTTTCCTGTTCGCGTTATAGGCGATATTCTCCAGCCCGCCGAACAGCAGCGATTGCCGCATCGCGTTCAGGTCGGAGCTGAGCGGGTTACAGAGCGTCACCGTCTCCGACGCGTCGAAAGCGTTCATCCCCTCGAAATACGCGGCCCGCGTCAGGGAGTTATTGACGACCTCGTTAAAGCCGTTTGCTGCCAGCGCGTCGGCGATCATGTTTTTCATCTTGAAACTATCTGGCTTCACGGTCGCGTTCAGCGAGGCATGTAGCTTCCCGGGGATCTCGATATTATTATAGCCGTGGACGCGCGCGATCTCCTCGATCACGTCGGCCTCTCGCCGCACGTCCGACCGGTACGGCGGCACGCGGACGATGACCTCCCCCTCCCCGGCGGCGTCTATCGACATGTCGAGGGCGAGGAGTATCCGGTAGATCCGCCCGCGATCCATCTTCTTACCCAGCAGCCGGTCGACGCGCTCGAGGTTGACGAGCACCCTGGCGCCGGCCACTGGCGTCGGGTAGATATCTATGACGGGCGAGGTAATCTCCCCGCCGGCAACCTCCTTGATCATGATCGCCGCGAGTTCCAGCGCGCGCGTCACCATGTTCGGGTCCGTCCCCCGCTCGTAGCGGAACGACGCGTCGGTGTTCAGCCCCAGCCGCCGGGCGGTCTTGCGCGTGAATACCGGGTCGAAGCAAGCGCTCTCGATAAACACGGAGGTCGTCGTCTCGCTGATCCCGCTCTCCAGCCCGCCGAAGATCCCGGCGATACACATCGGTTCCTCCGCGTTACAGATCATCAAGTCATCCTCGTGCAACTCCCGCTCCACCCCGTCGAGGGTAACGAACCGCGTGCCCCGCTCGACACTCTTCACGATCACGGTCTCCCCCTTGATCTTCGCCATGTCGAAGGCGTGCAGCGGTTGTCCCAGGCCGAAGAGAATATAATTCGTCACGTCGACGACATTATTGATCGGGTGCAGGCCGATAGCGCGCAGGCGGTGTTGCAACCATGCTGGCGAGGGCTTCACGGTGATCCCCTCGACGCGCGTGCCGGCGTACCTGCGGCAAGCCTCCGGTCGTTCCAGGATAATATCGAGGGGAGCGCCGGCGCGGTCGACGCGGAAGGCACTTGTCGAGGGCAACGAGAAGCGCGTCCCCTCCTCTTCCTGCCTGAGGAAGGCGACCAGGTCTCGCGCCACCCCGGCGTGCGACGCGGCGTCACCGCGGTTGGGGGTAATATCCACCTCGATGATGGTATCCCGGTAAACGTCATGGTAGTGGCTAAACTCCGTTCCCGGCGCCGCGTCCGGGGGCAGGACCAGGATCCCGTCATTCTCCCCGTTCACGCCGATCTCAGCGCCGGAACAGAGCATCCCGCGGGACTCCACGCCGCGTATCTTGGAGCGCTTGATGGTAAACTCCTCGTCGCCGCGATAGAGGGTCGCGCCGACCGTGGCCACGACGACTTTCTGCCCGACGGCCACGTTGGGAGCGCCGCACACGATCTGTAACGGGGCGCCTTTCCCCAGGCTGACCCGGGTCGCGTGCAGGTGATCCGAACCGGCCACCGGCTCGCACTCGAGCACCTCCCCGACGACCAGCCCGCGGAGAGCGCCCTTGATCGACTCGTACTCCCGGATGTCGCTCACTTCAATGCCGGTATTCGTGAGGATACCGGCGATCTCCCCCGCGGAGAGCGTCACGGGCGCGTATTCTTTTAACCAGTTCAGCGAGATATTCATGTCTTATTTATTTTGGTTGTTGTTGATTCTACTTCACCTCCAACATGCGTTGGATGGGCCTCCGCGCTCTTTCCCGGGTCTCGTCCGGCACCCTGACCTCGAATTGTTCTTTCTCGAGGGCCTCGAGCACGCGTTCGATGGTAATCTTTTTCATTTGCCCGCAGATCGTCGTCCGGAGCGCGGGGATAAACTCTTTCCCGGGCGCGCTCTTGTTCAGCTCGTGGATAGTCTCCAGCTCGGTGGCGACGATATATTGACGGCACGAGGAGCGCCGCGCGTGATCGATCATGCCGGCTGTCGAGGCAATGAACACGCGGGGGTGGTACAGCACGCGGTCGTCGCTCGAGCCGCTGGACTCCGGGTGGACGAGGGCGATAGCCCCCGGGTACTCCTCGAGCCGCTCCAGGAGCAGCGCCGCCGGCAGTCGCTCGTGCACGCAGCAATCGCCGTCCCACAACTCCATTTCCCGTCCCGTCACCTTATTTATATACGCGCCCAGGTTCTTGTCCGGAACGAAGAGCACGGGCCGTCCCGCCGGGATACTCTCGACGACGCGCGTGGCGTTCGAGGAGGTGCAGCAGTAGTCGGCATGGGCCTTCACCGCGGCGCTCGTGTTGACGTAGCAGACGACGACCCCGCCCGGGTGTGCCAGTCTCCACGCGACGAGGTCTTCTCCCGTGATGCTCTCGGCGAGCGAGCACCCCGCGTGGAGCGCCGGAACGAGTACTTTCTTACCTGGCGAGATGATGGACGCGGTTTCCGCCATGAAGTGCACGCCACAGAAGACAATGACGCGCGCGTCTGTCCTCGCGGCCATCCTGGAGAGACCGAGCGAGTCGCCGAGATAGTCGGCCACGTCTTGAACTTCCGGTCGGGTATAGTAATGCGCGAGGATGATCGCGTTCTTTTCCTCCTGTAGTTGTTTGATACGTATTGAAATCTCGTTCACGCTCATGTACTCTCTTTTGAGCGCCAAATATACGGGATTTTTCCGAACCGCGGGACGAGAAGGGGAAATACAGGGGG
>JAITJA010000190.1 GCA_031279175.1 Odoribacteraceae bacterium | reverse complement strand
ATCCTCCCGCGGCAGGAGATTTTTCAGGTGCAGCGCCGCCTTCTTGGGCAGGATCAGCTCCCGTCTCTCTATCTCCGCCCCCGCGTCATAGCGCTTGTAGCGCACCAGCTTGTGACCGTCGGAAGCCACGAAGGTGAAGTTATCCGGGTTTATCTCGATCAGCACGCAGTTCATCACCGGGCGAAACTCGTCATTGGCCGTGGCGAAAGAGGTACGGACAATACCGTCCAGCACGATACCGCAACGGGTCGATAGCCTCGTGGCGCCATCCTTCAGCCCTCCCGGGAGCGGGAAATCCTCCGCCTTCTCGCCCTGCATGACGAACTTCCCCTTGGCGGAGATGATCTTCACCTCGAGCGTCGCGTCATTGATGTCGAACGTCAACGGCTGCTCCGGGAACTCCTTTAACATGTCAATCAACTTCGGGGGCACGGCAATGCTGCCCGGGCCTTCCAGGCTCTCCAGCGCCACGCGGGTCTCCATCGTGATCTCTCTATCCGACGTCGTGGCGTACAACGCGCCATCCCTGGCCTCCAGCAGGATATTATTCAATATCGGGAGATTCGGCTTCCCCCCCACCCGGATCGCTTGCAACCGGGACAAAAACGTACTACTTGAAACAACAAATTTCATATTCCTATTCTTTTACATGATTAATACTTCAATCTTCAATCTTCATTCAGCTCGCATCGTCTCTTCTATCTCCTTGACGGTCGCGGGCACGCGTCGTTCGCCGAGGCAAACCGCGCCGTCGCGCGTGATCAGCAGGTCATCTTCCACGCGAATCCCGCCAAAATCCTTGAACGTCTCGATCTTGTCATACGCCAGGAACGCCTCGTGCTTCCTCTCCGCGCGCCAACGATCGATCAACGCCGGGATAAAATAGCACCCCGGCTCGTCCGTCACCACGAACCCCTCCTCCAGCCGGCGCCCCATCCGCAACGACGCCAGCCCGAACTGTTCTGCCGGGCGGGTCTCCTCGTCATACCCCACGTGCACCTGCCCGAGGTCTTCCATGTCGTGCACGTCGAGCCCCATCATGTGACCCAGACCGTGTGGCATGAACAACGCGTGAGCGCCCGCGGCTACCGCCTCGTCAACGTCGCCCTTCATCAGCCCGAGCGCCTTTAACCCGCGCGCCAGCACCTTGCACGTCTCCACGTGTACCCACCGGTACGTCACCCCGGGACGCGCCAGCTCCATCGCCCGCTGGTTGCACTCCAGCACGATCTCGTAAACCTCCCGCTGCCTCGAGGTAAATTTACCCCCCACCGGCACCGTCCGCGTGAAGTCCGAGCAATAATTCAGCGACGTCTCCGCGCCCGCGTCCGTCAGCATCATTCGCCCGGTAGACAGCACCTGACCGTGGTCGTGGTTATGCAACGTCTCGCCGTTCTGCGAGAGAATCACCGGGAACGAGACCATGCTCCCGCGCGACGCCGCTATCCCCTCTAGCAATCCCGCGATGTACTGCTCCCGAACGCCAGGACGGGCCTCCTGCATCGCCCGGACGTGCATCTCGCGACCGATGTCGCACGCCCGCGCGATCTCCTCGATCTCACGGGGCTCTTTCACCGAACGCGACGCCACCAGCGCGCGGATCAACTCCAACGACGCGTAACGCTTCAACAACGAATGGTGTATGCCAAGCATCTCCTCTAGCAGGAGCGCGTTTAGCGAGCGGTACGGCGGGAGAAAATGTACCCGACGACCCGCGGCAATGGCGTCGCGTAACACCCCGGCAAGACGAGTGAAGGGTGACGCGCCTCGCGCGCCCGCGCTTTCCGCCATCTCCCGCACGGACGGCTGCGGCCCCGTCCAGATAATATCGTCAATCCCCGCGTCGTCACCGTAAATAAAATCCTCGCCGGTATCCGCGTCTATCACGCCGGCCAGACCGGGATGGTTCAACCCGAAGAGGTAAAGGAACGAACTGTCCTGGCGAAACTTGTATGTGTTCGCCGGGTAATTCGCCGGCGACTCGTTATTACCGGGGATCAACGCGATCCCACCGCCTATCCCGCGCGCGATTGCTCGCCTCCTGTTCACGTAAACACTTTTGTCAAACATGATTTCCATTGTTATAAATTCATAAACAAAGTCTCTAAAACGAGTGGACAAGGTACGGCTTTTCATGAAAATAAAAAAACAAGCGGGGACTTTTACGGGGACGCGCGATACCGCGCGACGCGAGGATAACCGGCGACGGTCTCTAAACGAGTGTTTCCTTCCCGCGAACCGGCGGGAAACCCCAGGTAATATTACCCGATGACAAGCAATATTTACCCGGGGATCATGTAAAGTCGACGGACGACGAAGCATTGTCGTCTGTCGACAATGCATTGTCGTCTGTCGACAATGCTCTGTCGTCCGTCGACAATGCTCTGTCGTCTGTCGACAATGCTCTGTCGTCTGTCGACAATGCTCTGTCGTCTGTCGACAATGCTCTGTCGTCCGTCGACAATGCTTTGTCGTCTGTCGACAATGCTTTGTCGTCCGTCGACAATGCTCTGTCGTCCGTCGACAATGCTTTGTCGTCCGTCGACAATGCCCTGTTTGGTGACGATAATGTAACGCCGGGGAGGCGAAATGGCAGGGAGGAGTTACTTTTTCTTCTCTACCGACCAGCCGAATTTGCCGAGGCGGTCGCCAGGCGAGAAATATTCACCGTGAGAGTAGACGAGAGGGAAGGCGGCGGCAAGATCAAATTTGCCGGTGACGGGATCAAGATAAGCGTCGTCAGCCTGCACGTTGACAACGTCCGAGATGAAGGCATGATGAGAACCGAAAGGGATGATCTCTCTCGCGCGGCACTCGATGCAAAGTGGCGATTCCTCGACGATCGGCGCGTTGACCACGGTAGCCTTCCCGGGCGTGAGATTCATTTCCTTGAACTTGTTGTAATCCCTGCCCGATCGCACGCCGCACCAGTCGGCGGCGCGGGCCATGGAGACGGTAGTGAGATTGATGACAAATTCCCGGGTTCTCTCGAGGATCGGGTAAGAATGTCGTTCCGGGCGGACGGAGATGTAACACATCGGCGGGTCGGAACAAAGCGTTCCCACCCAGGCGATAGTCAGGAGGGTATACTCGTCCGGCGCGGCGCCGCAGCTGACGAGTACGGCAGGCAGGGGGTAAATCATGTTCCCCGGTTTCCAGTTCTGTTTCACGGGTAATTTTGTTTAATTGTCGAGGAGATCGCTCGCCCGCCCGCTGACGAGGAGCAGTGATAGTTCCGACATTTTTGCCTGGTACATGGCAGAGAACTTGCGGTCGATGGCGTTGATGTAACTTTGCTGGAACTGCCTGAAGTCGATTCCGGAGAGTGCCCCGAGCTTGAACATGGCCATGGCCTCGTCGAGGTTATTCCCGGCGATGGCGGCGCCTTCCTGCTCGAAGTTTACCATGAGGAGATTGCTCTCGTAGGCGTTGTAGAGGAGGGCGAGATCCCCGAGCAGTTCTTTTTCGATTTCCTGGTAGGTCCACTCCTTGTTATCTGCCTCGAGGCGGGCGTTCCTGGCGCGCGTTCGTCCTTGCAGCCTGTTGAAGAGGGGGAGGTTGACGGAGAAGCCCCAGTACGGGCCGTTCGCGCGGGAGAGCGTCGAGGTGGCGGTACGAGTGTAATTGTAGCCGGAAGTAAAGTCTAGCGTCGGGAAGAGGGCGGCGCGGGCGCGCTTGTAGTCGAGCGCGGAGACGCGTTGCTCGCCGCGGGCGATCATCAAGAGCTTGTTACTCGCGAGCGTATTTCGCTCCATGTCGGCGGGATCCAGGGGGTGGCCCATGACGATGGTATCGTTGACGTACTCGTCGAGTTGCAGGTTAACGTTCATGACCTTGTTGAGGTTGATGTAGGCGTTTTTCAGTTGTTCCTGCTGCCGCGTATAGGCGGAGCTATCGGCGTGCAGGTCGACAATGGCTTGCTTGGCCTCGAGCCCGGAGATTTTCCCGATGCCATAGCGGAACTGGGCGTCCTCGTAGCGTTCGCGTGAAAGCTCGAGGGAGTAGCGGGTGGCGGCCAGTCGGTATTGCTGGACGACGACGTTGTAGTACAACGAGCAAACGTCGACGACGAGGGCCTCCAGGCCTTGTTGCAAGGATAACTCCCCGATGTTCTCGAGCTCCTCGAGGCGGTCGCGGGCGATAAACATGTCGAGGCCGTCGAAGAGTCGCCAGTTCAGGGAGACGGTGGCGGTGGCGGTATTCGTTCGCGCGCCGGAGAGCCGACTTTCCGCGTTGTCTGCGGCCCTGTTCAGGGTATTATTTATGGCCTGGTTTTGCCTGGCCGACGCCTCGAGGGTGGG
The DNA here is from genome assembly GCA_031279175.1 of Odoribacteraceae bacterium. Lineage (GTDB taxonomy): Bacteria > Bacteroidota > Bacteroidia > Bacteroidales > Marinifilaceae > JAIRKS01. The sequence continues at coordinate 4,383 of JAITJA010000190.1, read as the reverse complement.
GAGCATGGGGTTGACGCGGGCGTCGTTAGCTGCAATCTCGGCGGTGTTTCGCTTGATCTTGATGGTGAAATTCGACTCGATGGCCTGCTCGATGCAGGCTGCTAATCCCCTTTCCTGCGCCGCGACGGGGAGTGAGAGGAGGGCGGCGATGATCGTTGTTGTTATGCTTTTCATGCTTGATTATATTTCTTCCTCGATCGTCTTGATTTCCTTCGTCGACAGGTAGGTGTACATTGCTGGTATGACGAACAGCGTCAGTAGCGTGGAGAAGATCATCCCTCCGACGACGGCAATACCCATTGCGACGCGGCTTTCTGCCCCGGCGCCCGAGGCGGTGGCCATCGGGAGTATGCCCAGGATGGTGGCGAAACTCGTCATGAGGATGGGACGGAGACGCGCCACGGATGCCTCGCGGACAGCCTGCTGCATGGAGAGTCCGGCGCGCTTGCGCTGGTTCGCGAACTCCACGATGAGTATCCCGTTCTTGGAGACAAGGCCGATGAGCATGATGATGCCGATCTGGCTAAAGATGTTCATGGTCTGCTGGAAATACCACAAGGCGATCAGCGCGCCGCCCAGGGCCAATGGCACGGTGAACATGATGATGAGGGGGTCGCGGAAGCTCTCGAACTGCGCGGCGAGGACAAGGTATATGAAGACCAGGGCGAGCATGAAGGCGAACATCAGGCTCGAGGAGCTCTCGACGAAGTCTTTTGAACTGCCGGAGAGGGTCGTTTTGAAGTCATCGTTGAGGACTCGCCCCGCGATCTTGTCCATTTCCTGTAGGCCTTGCGAGATTGTTACCCGTCGCGACAGGCCCGCCGAGACGGTGGCCGAGACGAAACGGTCGTAACGGAAGAGTTGCGGCGGCATCGAGCTTTCCTCCATCGAGATGAGGTTGTCGAGGTGTATCAGCTGCCCCTCGTTGTTGCGGACGTAGATACGCTTCAGGTCGTCCGGCTTGTTCCTGTTGGCGCGGTCGAGCTGGCTCAGGATCTGGTACTGTTTCCCGTTCATGATGTAGTATCCTACCCGCTGCTCGCTCATCGTGAGCTGGAGGGTTTGGGCGATGTCCTGCACGGAGACCCCCATGACGGCGGCCTTGTGGCGGTCGATCTTGATCGTTAATTCCGGCTTCGTGAATTTCAGGTCGACGTCCGACGCGGAGAAGAGCGGGCTTTGTCCTACCTCTTCCATGAAACGGGGGAGCACCTCCTTGAGCGCGTCGAGGTTCTTGGCCTGGATCACGTAGGAGATCGGCAAGCCGCCTCGCCCGCCGCCGAAGGTCTGTTGCTGCGAGACGATGGTCCGCGCGCCCGTGAATTGCCTCACGTGCACGGCCAGCTCGTCGGCGATTTCCTGCTGCGTCCGCTCGCGTTCGTCCGGTTTTCGCAACCACACGTTCAGGTTCGAGCGATTCGTGCTCCCTCCCCCGACGAAGCTGACGATCTGCGCGTGCTCCGGGACGTTCTTCTCGAGGAATGCCGTCAGCTCGTCGGCGTACTTGTCGATGTACTCGAAGGTCGTTCCCTCCGGCGCGGTTGAGTTGACGCGCACGTTGGAGCGATCTTCCAGCGGCGCCATCTCGGCGGGCAACGCCTGCCACAGGTAGCCGATCAACGCGCCCGTCACGGCGATGATGATCACGCCCCAGTAGCGACGACGCAGGAAACGATCCAGCCACCGCCGGTAGAAGTCGTTCATCCCCGCGAAGAAAGGCTCCGTCTTCCGGTATAACCAGCCCTGGCTGCTCGAGCGGCTCACTAATTTCGTCGAGATCATCGGGGTGAAGGTCAGGGCGACGAACGCCGATACCGCTACCGCTCCCGCGATCACGAGGCTGAACTCCCGGAATAGTCGCCCCGTCGTCCCCTCCAGGAAGACAATCGGGATGAACACGGCGACGAGCACGATGGTCGTGGCCACGATCGCGAAGAAGATCTCGTTAGCCCCCTTGAACCCGGCCTGTAACGGCGACATTCCTTCCTCGACTTTCGTGTAGATGTTCTCCATCATCACGATCGCGTCGTCAACGACCAGGCCAATGGCCAGCACGAGCGCCAGCAACGTTAGGATGTTGACCGAGAAACCAGCCGCGTACATCACGAAGAAGGAGGCAACCAGCGATACCGGGATCGTTAATACCGGTATCAATGTCGTCCGCCAGCTCCGCAGGAAAGCAAAGATGATTAGCACGACCATGATGAAGGCCTCGAAGATCGTGTGCTGCACCTCCGTGATCGAGTCCCGGATGAAGGTCGTGTTATCAAACGAGATGCTCGCCTCGATGTCCTCCGGGAGATCCTTCTCCAGGTCTTCCATCACGGCGTACGCCTTGTCCACGATGTTGATGTAATTCGCTCCCGGCTGCGGGATCAAGACGCAATTCACCATCGGGATGCCGTTGCGCTTCGAGATGCTCCGCGTGTTCTCCGCGTCCACCTCCGCCACGCCAACGTCCCGGAAGCGCGTCACCCTGTTGCCCTTCCGCGACACGACCATGTTATTAAAGTCTTCTATCGACATCAATCGCCCGAGCGTCCGGATCGTCAACTCGGTATTGTCACCCTCGATGCGTCCCGACGGCAACTCGATGTTCTCCCGGCTCACGGCCGACTGCACGTCCATCGGCGTTAGCCCGTGCGCGGCCAGCCGGGCCGGGTCCATTCTCAGGCGCACCGAGTAACGTTTCTCTCCCCAGATGTCCACGTTGCTCACGCCGGAGATCGTCTGCAGGCGCTCCTTGTAATAGTTCTCCGCGTAACGACTCAACTCGATCAGGTCGCGCGAGTCGCTCCGCAACGAGACCCCGAATATCGGTTGCGCGTCCGCGTCCGCCTTCGAGACCGTCGGCGGGTCCATGTCCCGTGGCAACCGGCGCTGCACGCCCGAGACCTTGTCCCGCACGTCATTCGCTGCCGTCTCGAGATCCACGTCCAGGTGAAATTCCACGGTGATCCTGCTCGACCCGTCGCGGCTGGAGCTGCTCAACGATCGTATCCCGGGGATGCCGTTTAACGCGGCTTCCAGTGGCTCGGTGACTTGTGTCTCGATCACGTCGGCGTTCGCCCCGACGTAACTCGCCGACACGGTGATGATCGGCGGGTCGACGCTCGGGTAATCCCGAACGCCAAGATAGCTGAAGCCGATCACGCCGAGGATGACCAGCACGAGGTTGAGTACCGTCGCCAGTACAGGACGTTTGATACTTGTAGAAGAAATACTCATGGGAAATAGTTATAACACCCGTACGTTTACCATCGCGCCCTCGCGCAATTGCATCAAGCCGCTGGTCAACACGGTGTCGCCAACTTGTATGCCGGAGATAACCTCCACGTCGCGATTATCGCGGCTCTCTATCTCGATCGGAACGCTGGCGACTCGCCCGTCCTTTACTACCCACACGCGCTTGCCCGCCATCTCGGGAACCACGGCCTCCGTCGGCACGCGGATGAATTCCTCGTCCGAGAACGCGATCTCGCCCTCCAGGAAGAGGCCCGCGAGTAATCCCGCGCGATTCTCGTACCGTCCGCGCACGAGCACCTTTCGCGTCGCGGCGTCCGCCTGCGGGTCGATCGAGAAGACCTCTGCCACGATGTCCTCCTCGATACCGCGCGCGTGGAAAGTCACCTGCTTGCCGGGCGAGAGCGCGTTCCAGTACTGCTCCGGGAGATAGAACTCGACGCGCAGTACCGAGTTATCCGTCAGCGTGGCCACCGGCGTGCTCTGCTGCACGTGACTTCCCTCGCTCACGTGACGAAACCCGATCTGCCCGTCGAAGGGCGCGCGGATCTCCGTCCGGTCGATCTTTACCTGCAACAGCTCGATGTCCGCGAGCAAGATCTTGTACTCTGTCTCCAGCTCCTGGTACGACTCGAGGCTCACCGATTCCCTGTTCAGCAACTCCTGTTGCCGCTCCAGCTTCACCTCCAGCAACCGCTTCTGGTACATCGAGCGCGTCAGCTGTGCTTGCAAGTCGGCGTCATCAACCTTTAACAGCAGGTCGCCACGCTTCACCCGGTCCCCGTCATTGAAGTTGACGCGTACCACCCGCCCGACCGTTTCGGATACCAGCTCGACTACCTGGTTCGGGTATAATTCCCCGTTCACCGGGTAACGATCCACCGCCTTCGACAGTCGCGCCACGATACCCGTCACCGGTAACGCGCCACCACCACCACGCGCGCCAGGCATCGATGAGGCAGACGATGAGGTTGAAAATAATCCCAGGCGAGGGATTAACAATACTCCCACGACGACAAGCGGCGTCCCCACTTGCAAAACTCGCTTCACGATCTTGTTCATTATTTTGTTGTATTAGTTACTGAAAAACTCGAGACTGTCCCGCTTCACCAAACGTCCCGTTCACGGCGACATCTTTAT
>JAITJA010000143.1 GCA_031279175.1 Odoribacteraceae bacterium | reverse complement strand
GGGATTTCCCGAGAACACTTCGCGCAGCCGCGAAACCGTCTCGGGATTTCCCGAGAACGCTTCGCGCAAGCGCGAAGCGTCGCCGCGAGCCCGCGGGAACAGTTCAATAAAGATGGAATAGAGGCGGGAGTTATCTCTTCACGATATTCTTGATTTCCTCGCGCGCGTCGTGGGCGAGTATCATGGAGTACACGCCGGGAGACAAGGCGCGGAGGTCAAGCAGGTAGCCGGTCGAGGGGATCGTTACCAGTAGCGAGAGAACTTGCTGGCCGGCCACGTTGTAAAGCCGAATAGTGATCGGGCCGGTAGCGGGTTCGTTCATCATGATTGTCACCCGGTCATTGTCCTGTATGGCGGAGAAAAGCGTTTTGTTTGTAATCGAGAGTGCGAAGTGGCCGGCGGCGACGAGAACGGGGATACTGGCGTTGGCGGCAGTCACGGTGATCCGCGTGGAGCCGACTTGTAACGGTGTGAGGCGGAGATTGTCCCCGTCAAGTTCCGCGATGGCGATCCCCGGTACGTCGCTGGTGACGGTATATAGCAGGTGTTCGCCGGAAGGTAACAGGAAATGACCGGCGAGAGGGACGTCGAACGCCGCGGAGGCTGTTCTCAAGGTAATGTCAGGGAGCCCGGCGACGAGCACGGGGAGCGCGTCGCTGTCGTGTAGGACAAAGGAAAGGGTGAAAGAGGCGGAAGCGCCGTAACGATCGGTGGCGGTGAGGAGGATGGAGTAGGCGCGCGATTCCTGTTGGCGCCCGTCGACTTGCAACGCGAGGACATTCCCGGTGATTGTCGCGTTGATCCACGAGAGCGCGGGATCGATGGTGACGGTTACTTCCGTGCCTTCCGGGTCGTTGACGTCGCAAGAGATGGCGTGGATGTTGTCTTTATCCCAGATCAATTCGCCCGTCCATCGGGGGGAGATCGACGGTGGGAGATTGCGCGCGGTGACGGCGGAGACCTCGTTGGAGGGGACGGAACGCGCGCCGGTGCGGTCGACGGCATGAACGGTGTAGTAGTAGCGTGTTTCCGGCTCGAGACCTTGCAGGGTGTCCCTGATGATGGAGTTCCCGGGGATCGTTGTCGCGGGAATGATTTCCCGGGACGTTGCCGGGACGTTTCCGGCGAGGGGCGCGGTGCTCCACGAGAGGATGTAGGAGGCCGCGCCGGTGGTTTCCCACTCGAGGATGGCCCAGTCGTCGTGGGAGGCCGCGATCCCGAGTAGCGGCGCGACGGGCAACGAGGCGTCGGCGATGACAAGGGCGATGCTGGCGTCGACGCTTCCCGTTCCCGTTTTGCCCTCGAGACCGGGGTTGTAGTCGTCGATGTTCTTGACGGAGGAGAGGAGTTTTTCCCTCAGGCTGTCGGCGGTGAATCCCTCGCCCTGGAATTTCGAGAGGATCAAGGCGGCACAACCGGCGGCAATAGGGCACGCCCCGGACGTGCCGTACCCCCACGCGTAGGTGTTGGTGTATGTCCCGAGTAACATTCCCTCGCGTTCGCCGAAGGTTTCGTCCTGGCTGCCGCCGGGGGCGGTGACGTCGACCCAGTCGCCGCGAGTGGAGTACGAGGCGATCCGGTAGTCCGGGCCCATCGCGGCCACGGCAATGACTCGCTCGTCTGCCGCGGGGAAGACCTGGTGATCCTTCCCGTCGTTGCCGGCGGCGAAGAGCGCGAGACCCCCGCGGGCGGGGCCTGCTTGTTCTCCTCTATCGTCAACGCCGGCGTTGTCGATGAAGTAGTCGATGCAGGTTTTCGCGAACATGGTCGCCCAGCGGCCGGTGGTGATGTTGATGTCAAGCATCCAGCTATTCGACGCGATCGCGGCCCCGTTGTCGGCAGCGTAGACGAAGGCTTGCGCTTCCCACGAGAGTGCCATGAGACGCGCTCCCCCGGCGATGCTGCTTATTCCCGTGGCGTTGTTGTTGACGGCAGAGATGAAACCGGCACACCACGTGGGATGGGGATCGAGGTCGTGGGGGACGGGGACGTAACGCCCGTCGACTTGCCGCGCGCCGGTGTAATCGAACCCGTTCAGGTCGTCCACGTAACCGTTGTCGTCGTCGTCGATACCGTTGCCGGGGATCTCGGCGTTGTTGACCCAGGCGTTCGCCGCGAGGTCGGGGTGGGAAACCTGGAAGGCGGTCTTGTCAATCACGGCGACAATGACCGCCGGCGAACCGCTCGCGCGAGTCCACGCGGCAAGCGCGTTGACGTCCGCGCCAGCCAATGCCCCGCTCGCGTAGGAGGGACCGGGATTGTGGAGATACCACTGGCGATCGAAGTAGGGGTCGTCGTACGGGGATAGTCCCGCTCGCGTCGCCGGGGGAAGCTCGCCAGGATCGTGGACGATGAATGGCGACGGGTCGACGCGGGCGGGCGCGATGATTTCTTCCGCGTGCTCGACGCCGGGTAGCGACGCGTAGGCCGTTGCCGCCGCCCGGGTGGAGGTTTTCTCGTCGAACGAGACGTCGTACCACGCGTGGAGTCCCCGCGCGCGGTGTCGATCGTTGTATTTCCCGTGGGGCGGGATGACGCGCTCGATCTTGTAGGCTCGCGGCGATACACCAGAGGCCTCGAGCCCGGCGACGCGGGTGCGCGCTTGCTCGTCTGCCCGCTCGACACTGTCTGCTACCGCGCTCGTTAGCTTAACGCGTATTTTACCGGGTATCGTCGCGACGATCTCTCCCGGGTCAGTGGCGCGTCGCTCCTCTTCTCGATGGCAGGCAACCGCGAAGGCGAGGAGTATTCCGGTGAAAATTTTTCTTGTCATGGGTCCGTGAATGTTCAACGGTGTAAATGTAGTGATTTATCGCGCGGTTTTCGCGTTTGATCGGTGAAACGCGACGCGCGCGGGGAGAACTACCGGCAGCAATCTCCCCGTTTCGCGGTTTTCTCTATCTTTGTCGCTGTCCAACCTGTAAACACGATGATTCATGGAGTATAACTACGAGCACGAGATGAAGGCGCGCGATTACGAGTGCGACGCGCAAGGGGTGGTGAATAATGCAAATTACTTGCACTATTTCGAGGTGTCGCGCCACGAGTTCTTGGAAGCCAAGCGCGTCAGTTTCCACCGCCTGCGCGAACAAGGCGTCGATATGATGGTCGCCCGCGTCGACGTCCGCTACAAGTATCCCTTGCAAGGCGGCGACCGTTTCGTGATCAAGCTCCAGCTCAGGCGCGAGGGCGCTCGCCTCGTCGTCCACCACGACCTTTACAAGTTGCCAGGTGAACAGCTCTACACGCGGTGCATCGCCGAGATTATCGCCCTGAAAGATGGACGGCTTACCGATGGGACAATCTTCGACGCGATCTTTGCCAGTGAGCTGGGGACGAAGTTACCATGAAATATTTCGCGAAAAAGAAAGGTTTTTTTTTGTAGCCCGAAAATAAGCATTACATTTGCACCGGTCAAAGATGACAGGGCGCTTAGCTCAGCTGGTTCAGAGCATCTGGTTTACACCCAGAGGGTCGGGGGTTCGAATCCCTCAGCGCCCACGATGAGAATGATTACAAGCCGTGAGATCAAAAGACGGGGCCGTTCGACAAGAATGGCCCCGTTCTTCGTTTTACGCGCGCGTGTTTTTAATGATCTTGCATCCGTTGCCAAAGGCTAACACGTTGTCCGGAATGTCCCTGACTACAACCGAGCCAGCCCCAATTATACTCCACTTGCCTATCTTGATCCCGGGAATGACCGTGCTGCCCGCCCCTATCCAGCTCCCCTCGCCAATGGTCACGTTTCCGCAGAGTGTAGAGTGAGGAGATACATGAACGTAGTCGCCCACGCGACAATCATGACCTACAGAAGCCCCCGTGTTGACAATGCAGTGTCTCCCTATGGTCGCGCACGATTGAATAATTGCTCCCTGCATGACTACCGACCCTTCTTGTATGGTAGCCTCGCTCGATATGATCGCGGAAGAATGCTTGGCCGTGCCAAACAAAACGTCTAATGATTGCACGATCTTTTTTCTGACAGCATTGTAACCAATGCTGACAATTAAAGGCCCCTTGACCTCGTGCACTCGCGACACGGGATAACCTAATAATTCCGTCACGGACGAGTTGTCGTCATATAAACCTTCCACTGTAACGTTATTATCTACCAGAATGTCGATGATAACCTTCGCGTGTCCGCTTGCCCCGTACAAATACATGATGACTTATTTATTTCCGGTAAAACATTCCATGCACCCTGTTTCCCGGGTTGGCATGACTGCCAGTGAAGGCGTCGAGGCGAAAGGCATTGTGATCACGAAGCGTCTTATTAACGCTGACGCGGCGTGTAACGGGTAGTGTTTAGTGTTCATTTTCATCTTCATCGTTATTAACATCGTTTTTAATCGGCCATTTATGTTATGACAACTCACGTTACGTGCTAATACGGTTCGTTCGTTGTGAATGTTTCATTATCCATCAATAAATTTATCGGGAGAAGCCGGGAGAAAGGCTCGCGGGAGAGGTGCAGTGGAGAGAAACAACCACCCGGGGCGAACGGGGAGGGAAGGACCGGACAGGCGGCGATATTATTTTTCTCTCGTTTTTTTCTACCTTCGTGGCATGAACACGAGAAATGACCAGGGCAATATAGAGAGAGTACACGCGGCGCTTATCGAGGGATCGCGCGTGATTACCGACTCTCGCGAGGCGCGGGAAGGGGATATTTTCATCGCGCTCGAGGGTGAACGGCACGACGGTAACCGGTTTGCCGGCGAGGCCCTCGCGCGGGGAGCGCGCCTCGTCGTCGTGAACGAGAGGGCCGGGGAAGGAGAGAGACGCGTGGTCGCGCGCGACACGTTGCGTTTCCTGCAACAGCTGGCAAGCCATCACCGCCGGTATCTCGGCATCCCGGTACTCGCGATCACCGGCACGAACGGTAAAACAACAACGAAAGAATTATGTAACGCCGCGCTCTCGCGGGCATTCAACACGGTGGCCACCCGGGGCAACCTGAATAACCATATCGGCGTCCCCCTCACCCTCCTGGAGATGACCGTCTCCACCCGCGTGGGGATCGTCGAGATGGGGGCCAACCATCCCGGGGAGATTGCCGCGTTATGCCTGCTGGCCGCCCCGGATTTCGGTATCATCACGAACATCGGCGACGCGCATCTCGAGGGCTTCGGCAGTCGCGAGAACATTGCCCGGGCGAAAGGAGAGCTATACGATTTCATCCGCGCCCGCGGCGGGACACTCTTCGTGAACGAGCGGGACGAGCGCCTCGCGCGGATGGCGTCGGGGATCCCTTCCGTGCGCTACAGCGGGCAGGTGACGGGCCTTTACCCTTACCTGACGTGCGACGCGTCGACCTCGCTGGGATCTCTTTCCACCCGCACGCGGCTGACGGGCGGCTACAACGCGGATAACGTCGCGGCCGCCGTTGCCGTGGGATTATACTTCGGCGCGGACCCGCTCGCGACGCGGCAAGCCATCGAGGAGTATTGCCCGTCGAACCTCCGGTCGCAGCTCCTCCGCGGGGCGCGCAACACGGTCGTCCTCGACGCTTACAACGCGAACCCCAGCAGCATGAGGGCAGCCATCGCGCATTTCGCGGGAATGCCGGGAGAGAACAAGCTCCTTGTCCTCGGGGAGATGCTCGAGCTGGGGGAGCACGCGGGGCGGGAACACGCCGCGCTGCTGGAGTGGATCGCGGTACACTGCCCGTGCCGCGCGCTACTGGTAGGCGAGGCCTTCGCGGGAGCGGGGAACGGCTACCCCCTCGCCCGTTGCTTCCCGGACACGAGCGCGCTCGTCGACCACCTGCGTCGCGAGCCCCTCTCCTCCTCCCTCGTCCTGGTGAAGGGATCGCGCGGGAACAAGTTAGAACAGATTATCGAATACCTATAAAACAATACACATGAGCGAAAGACTGGTGATCATACCCACCTACAACGAGAGAGAGAACATCGAGCGGATTCTCCGCGTTATCTTTTCATTATCTCCCGCCTTCGACGTGCTGGTAGTCGACGACGGTTCGCCCGACGGGACTGCCGCCATTGTCCGGGAGTTACAGCGGGAATACCCTTGTCTCTTCATCGTCGAGCGGCAAGGAAAGCTGGGCCTTGGCACGGCCTACATCGCCGGATTCAAGTGGGCGCTGGAACGCGATTACGCCTACATCTTCGAGATGGACGCGGACTTCTCCCACGACCCGCGCGACCTCGTTCGCCTGCACGAGGCCTGTGCCGGTGGTCGCGCCGACATGGCCATCGGCTCCCGTTACGCGACGGGAATCAACGTGGTAAACTGGCCCATGAGCCGCGTGCTGATCTCCTACTTCGCCTCCCGCTACGTGAGACTCGTCACCGGGATGAAAGTACGCGACGCCACCGCGGGATTCGTCTGTTACACCCGCGCCGTCCTGGAAACCATCGACCTCGACCGCGTCCGTTTCAAGGGCTACGCCTTCCAGATCGAAATGAAATTCTCCGCCTGGAAGCTCGGCTTCAAGATCAAGGAAGTGCCAATCATCTTCACCGACCGCACCATGGGCACGTCAAAAATGAGCGGAGGGATATTCAACGAGGCACTCTGGGGAGTCATCACGCTAAAAATCCGGGGAGCGCGCCGGAGGCAGAAATGAAAACACTATTACGCGGCGGCACGATCGTCAACGAGGGAGAAATCTTCCGCGGGGACGTGCTCGTCGACGGGGAATTAATCGAATCCGTGACCCGCGGGGAAATCGACGCCATCCCCCGCGGCACGCGAGTCATCGACGCCACCGGCAAGCGCGTCATCCCGGGAATCATCGACGACCAGGTACACTTCCGCGAGCCCGGGCTGACGCGCAAGGGAGACATCGGAGAGGGAAGCCGCGCCGCCGCGGCAGGAGGAATCACCTCCTTCATGGACATGCCAAACGTCCTCCCGCCGACAACAACCCGCGCGTTACTACGCGAAAAACACGAGATCGCCAGCCGCGTCTCCGTCGCCAACTACTCCTTCTACCTCGGGGCGTCGGCAGGAAACATCGAGGAAATCCGGCAACTCGACCCGCGGCACGCGTGCGGCGTGAAAATATTCATGGGATCATCCACCGGCGACCTGCTCGTCGAACGCGAGGAAGAGATCGACGCCATCCTCGACGCCTCGCCCGTCCTGATTGCCGTCCACTGCGAGGACAACGCGATCATCCGCCAAAATCTCGCCCGCTACCGGCAAATCCACGGGGAAAACATCCCCCCAGCCTGCCACCCGTTAATCCGCGACCGCGCCGCATGCATCGCCAGCTCCACCCTTGCCACCCGACTCGCCCGCGCCCGCCCCGCCAGCCGCCTGCACCTCCTCCACCTCAGCACGCGCGAGGAAATCAACCTCCTCGACGACGGCCCGCGCCGCGACCGCCGCGTCACCGGGGAAGCATGCATCCACCACCTCTGGTTTAATGACTCCGCCTACCTCTCGCTCGGCAACCGCGTCAAGTGGAATCCTGCCATCAAGGACGAGGAAGACCGCGTCGCCCTACTGCGAGCCGTCAACGAGAGACGCGTCGACGTCATCGCCACCGACCACGCCCCCCATCTCCTCGCCGAGAAAGAAGGAACGTACGAGCGAGCGGCCAGCGGCGGGCCAATGGTGCAACACGCCTTGCCTGTAATGCTCGAGCTGGCGGAACGGGGCGAGATCACCCTCCCCGCGATCGTCGACGCGATGAGCCACGCCCCTGCCGACATCTTCCGCGTGGATCGCCGCGGTTACCTCCGTCCCGGCTACAAGGCGGACATCGTTATTCTCGAGCGTCACCCGTGGCGCGTGACGGCCTCTAATCTCCTTTACAAGTGCGGCTGGTCGCCCCTCGAGGGCTTGACATTATCCCACCGCGTGGCGACCACCATCATTAACGGTCGCGTTGTCTACCGCGACGGGCAACTCACCGGCGAACATCCCGGCGAACCCCTGCTCTTCAACGACAGGTAACAACCTGCCCGCTCCCCGTCTTTTTAAACTATTCCCGCGAACCCGCGAGACCGTTTCGCGCCTGCGCGAAGCGTTCTCGTCAACTCGCGAGACGGTTTCGCGCCCGCGCGAAGGCCCGCCCACGCGCGTGGACTACGTTTCGCGTCTGCGCGAAGGCCCGCCCACGCGCGTGGGCGACGTTTCGCGCAGACGCGAAGGCTTGTCCACGGTCGTGGGCGACGTTTCGCGCAGACGCGAAGGCCCGCCCACGCGCGTGGACTACGTTTCGCGCAGACGCGAAGGCCTGCCCACGCGCGTGGACTACGTTTCGCGGCTGGGCGGAGGGCCGCCCCCGGGGGGGGGCTGCGGGTGGCGGCTTCG
>JAITJA010000131.1 GCA_031279175.1 Odoribacteraceae bacterium | reverse complement strand
CCTGTCCCCGTTTGGGATGGTTTTTCGCGAGGGCGCGGCGACCCGTCCCCGTTGGGGACGGTCTCCCGCGAGGGCGCGGCGGCTCGTCCCCGACGGGGACGGGCTGCCGCGAGGGCGCGACCAGGTTTTTCCACGGTGAGAGGCCTGAAAAAAGCCGGGGATGCTTCTCCCGGCATTTCTTGGTTTCCAGGCGCGTGTTCCTGGATGCTTGACGCGGCGCGATTTCTTTAATTCTCCCCTTGGTTTAGCGGGGAGTACTGGCGGGTTGCCTTGCCCGGTCTACTTGCTCCCCGGGGTGTTACCCGTTTCTCGCGGGAATCAGCCGAAGCAGCGGCGGAGCGCGTCTCGCCAGTCCGGGATTTCGAGGCCGAAGGCGTCGCGGATTTTCCTGGAGTCCAGCACGGAGTATGGGGGACGGGGGGCGCGGGCGGGTAATTCCGCGGTCGTTACCGGTATGACGCGGCAGGTGCTGCCGGAGAGGGCGAGGATTTCGCGGGCGAGATCGTAACGAGAGCATGATCCCGCGTTCGCGTAGTGATAGATTCCCTGGTACTCGGGGAGCTCGTCGACGGACAGCAGGCGGAGTATCGCGTCGGCGAGATCTCCCGCGAAGGTGGGGCTGCCGGTCTGGTCGTTGACGACGCGGAGCTCGTCTCGTTCGGCGGCGAGGCGGAGTATGGCGCGAGGGAAGTTGTCGCCGGTCGAGGAGAAGAGCCAGGAGGTACGGATGATGAGGTGCAGGCATCCGGAGCGGCGGATGGCAAGTTCGCCGTCGCGTTTCGTCCTGCCGTAGGCGGAGAGCGGGTTGGTGGCGTGTCGCTCGTGGTATGGCGCGTTCGTCTCGCCGTCGAAGACGTAGTCGGTGGAGAGGTGGACGAGTAGATTTCCCTGTTCGCGACACAAGGCCGCGAGGTTGGCGACGCCGTCGCGGTTGACGGCGCGCGCGTCTTGCTCGTGATCCTCTGCGCGGTCCACGTTGGTGTAGGCGGCGCAGTTGATGATGGTGTCGACGTCGTTCTTGTTGGCGAAGTCGGTGATGGCGCGGGGGTCGGTGATATCGACCTCGCGGTCGGTGAAGAATAGTTCGTCGAGGGGGTTAAAGTGTTTCTCGCGGAGGGCTTTCCCGAGTTGCCCGTCCGCTCCCGTGATCCAGATGTTTGCCATGTTATTCTTTGTTATAGAGGTCTCGTAAACGCGGGAGGTGCTTGTCTTTTTCCGAGAGCAGGAGGAGCCCCGGGGGGAGGCGCCAGTCGATGGCGAGATCGGGATCGTCGTGGCGGATGCCGGTTTCGCTTGCCGGTTCGTAGTAATTGTCGCACTTGTACTGCAGGATGGCCTCGTCGCTCAGGACGACGTACCCGTGCGCGAGCCCGCGGGGGATGAAGAGTTGTCGTTTGTTGTCCCCGGAGAGTTCTACCTGTAGGTGCCGCCCGAAGGTGGGCGATCCGTGGCGCGCGTCTACCGCCACGTCTAGCACGCGGCCCAGTATGACGCGCACGAGTTTGGCTTGCGCGTGCGGGGGGCGTTGCACGTGTAGTCCGCGGAGGACGCCTCTCGTGGAGCGGGATTCGTTGTCTTGCACGAAGCGCGTGTCCGTCACTTCGCGTTCGAATTCTCTCGCGGAGAAGCTTTCGAAGAAATAGCCCCGGGCGTCCTCGAAGAGTCGCGGCTCGATGATGAGCAGCCCGTCGATGGTGGTGGTGGTGATTTTCATGGTTTCGCGGCGAGTTTGTTTTCTTGTTCATCGCGGTATGCCCCGCTGTTGATCTTGTCGAGCCAGTCGGTGTTGTCCAGGTACCAGCGGACGGTCTGCCGGATGCCGGTCTCGAAGGGCACGGCGGGCGTCCATCCCAGCTCGCGACGAAGTTTCGAGGCGTCGATGGCGTATCTCGCGTCGTGCCCTGGTCGGTCCGCGACGGGCGTGATGAGTTTTTCGGATGTCCCCGGCGGGCGTTCCAGCATCTCGTCGGTGACGCGGAGAATGAACTTCACCAGGTCGATGTTACGCCATTCTTCCCCGCTACCTATATTATAGGTGTCCCCGACGCGTCCCTCGTGGAAGATGAGATCGATGGCGCGCGCGTGGTCGTCGACGTGAATCCAGTCGCGGATATTTTCCCCGTTTCCGTAGAGCGGTAGGGGCTTGCCTTGCCTGGCGTTGTTGATGAAGAGCGGGATTAGCTTTTCGGGGAACTGGCGCGGGCCGTAGTTGTTGGAGCAGTTGGAGATTTTTACCGGGAGCGCGCGCGTGGCGTGGAAGGCGCGCGCGAAGTGGTCGGAAGAGGCCTTGGAGGCGGAGTAGGGGGACCGCGGGTCGTATCGGGTTGTTTCGGAGAACGGGGGGTCGTCGCGTTCGAGTGCCCCGTAGACCTCGTCCGTGGAGACGTGGTAGAATAGCTTCCCGGCGAGGTTTCCCGCCCAGGCGAGCGATGCCGCCTGCAGGAGGGTCAACGTTCCCAGCACGTTGGTGCGGGCAAAGGCAAAGGGGTCGGCGATTGAACGGTCCACGTGGCTCTCGGCCGCGAGGTGGATCACGGCGTCGATGGCGTGGCGCGAGAAGATGCCTGTCATCGCCTCGAAATCGCGGATGTCGGCGCGGGTGAAGGCGTAATTCTCGTGGTTTTCTATCTCTTTCAGGTTGGAGAGGTTGCCGGCGTAAGTCAGGTTGTCCACGTTGATGATCCGGTCGCGGGGATGGCGCGCTAACCAGTGCCGGATGAGGCGCGACCCGATGAATCCCGCGCCGCCGGTGACGAGTATGTTGCTCATGTGTTTCGCGTTTGTAGAAGGCGCTCCAGGTATTCCCCGTACGCGTTGTTTGACATTGTCCCCGCGATTTCTCGTAGTTTGTCCGGCGAGATCCAGCCGTTCATGAACCCGATCTCTTCTAGACAAGCGACTTTCAGCCCCTGGCGTTTCTCGATCACGCGGACGAAGGTCGAGGCCTCGGCCAGGGAGTCGTGCGTGCCGGTGTCTAACCAGGCGAAGCCGCGACCAAGTTGCTGCATGACTAATGCCTTTTCGTCAAGGAAACGCCGGTTGATGTCCGTGATCTCCAACTCGCCGCGGGCCGATGGCTTGACGCTCCTGGCAATCTCGATGACCCGGTTGGGGTAGAAATAAAGCCCCACTACCGCGTGGTCCGAGCGGGGGTGCCCCGGCTTCTCTTCTATACTTAATACTTCACCGCTCGCGTCACACTCCGCCACGCCGTACTGCCGGGGATCGGGTACACGGTAGCCGAAGATCGTCGCTTTCCCCTCTTGTTCTGTCCGCCTGACCGCCTCTTGTAACATGCCGGTAAAGTGTTGCCCGTAAAAGATATTGTCGCCCAGCACGAGGCACGCGGCGTCTTTGCCGATGAAATCCTCCCCGATCAGGAACGCCTGCGCCAGGCCTTCCGGCACGGGCTGCTCGGCGTAGGAGAAACGTAGCCCGTAATCCGCCCCGTCTCCCAGTAGTCTCCGGAATCCCGGCAGGTCTACCGGCGTGGAGATGATCAGGATATCACGAATCCCGGCTAACATCAGCACCGAGATCGGGTAATAAATCATCGGCTTGTCGTAAACGGGTAGCATCTGTTTGGATACCCCCCTCGTTGCCGGGAATAGACGCGTCCCCGTGCCGCCCGCCAGTATAATACCTTTCATGTAGTGTTTTCTTGATTGTTATCTTGGTTACTTGCTATTTCCCCTCCGGCCCGCGCACCTCGCGAATGTATGTAAATTTCCGGTATCCCGGAAAACCACCCGCGCCTCACAGATTCACAGGCGTTCGCGCGCGGTTTTCACGACGCCCCCCGGAAACCAATACCGGATGTCTTGAAAAAAATCGTCGCGGACCTGAAAAAACCCCCGTGAAATTGATTGCCCGGTTTGTTTTTATGTATAGCTTCGCGGGAGATTTGTGTTGAGTGATTACTATCAGAGTGATCAAAAGTGTGATCAAACATAAAACATTAATTTAAAAGAAGCATATGAAAAGAGGTTTTATTTTATTGTTGCTTGCCTCGGCCCCCTTGTTCGTGGTGGCCCAGGCAGAGGAGGTCTCACCGAGACCTAGTTGGAAAGGGTTTATCACCAATGGTTTTTGGGATAACTGGTTTTTGTCGGTAGGAGCTGGAGGAAAGGTCTACATGGGAGCGAATGACCATCAAGGTGACCTTAGTAAACGGATCGCCCCTTCTTTCGACTTCGCCGTGGGTAAGTGGCTCATGCCTACACTGGGCGTACGGTTTCACTTGAATGGAATTAGCGCGAAAGGATTCACGCGTGATCCCAATAACTTGTACATCTCCGGTAATACGGCCAACGCGAAGGGCGCTTATCCACAGAAGTGGAAACAGGCACAAGCCGAGGTGGACGTGTTACTCAATGCCTCTAACTGGATTGGAGGGTACAGGAGTGATCGTTTCTTCGAGTTTGTCCCGTTCGTGGGAGGTGGACTGATCCGCGGATGGACGAAAGGAAATCATCACACGATGGCCGTAACGGTCGGTCTGGTCAACAAAATGCGGTTGTCGCGGGCATTCGACTTGAATCTTGAGGTGCGCGGGGATGTCTTCGACGCGAAGTTCTCTCAAGAAGTAGGCTCTCGACGGGTGAACGGCGCGCTGACCTCTACAATAGGAGTGGCCTACAATTTCAACAAACGCACCTTTACCCGCTCGAATACCGACAAGCTCCAGGAGGAAATCGCTGCCCTGCTGGCCATCGCCGATAAGTTGAAGAAGGAACAAGCCGCGTTGACCCGGGAAAATTCCGAGCTACAAGACAAATTGGGCAAGGAACAGAACAAGAACAAGGCAATCCAAGATCAATTAAATAACCAGTCGGTGACCCCGTCGACTATTCAAGATCAGCTTATCTTCTTCGAAATCGGTACTACCGAGGTGAGCAAGGCCGATAAGGACCGCTTAAAGAAATGGGCCGAGATCATCAACGAGACCGCCGACAAGCAGTTTGTCATTACAGGGTATGCCGACAATATTACCGGCTCGCCGAAACGTAACTTGGAATTGAGCAAGCAACGCGCGGAAAACGTGTTCAAGATCTTGACCAAGGAGTTCGGCGTCGACGCTAACCGGCTGAAAGTAGAAGGCGAGGGCGGCGTGTCCGCCAAGGATCTTCCTTCTTTGCACTCTCAACGGGTAACTATTATCGCGAAATAAACATTCTCGTCAAAATTTACTTGAGTAAATTAGAATAGCGGTGGAGTAACTGTTTGAAGTTTATGGCTTCGCCTGTAAACTTTCAAACGGTTACTTCTTCGTTTTAAACGGATGACAGGTAAAGTGCTAAATATGAAAGTTGATCTCCATTCCCACTTGTTACCAGGGGTAGACGATGGGGCGAAAACGATGGAAGAATCCCTGGTCATGTTGCAGGGCATGGCAGAAGTGGGGATACAGCACCTTTATCTTACCCCGCACATCCGTTCTTCTTGTTTCCCCAATACACCTGCATCCCTCCGTCCCGTGTTTGAGGAGTTTCGGCAAGCTGTCGCGCGAGCCGGTATAGCCGTTCGACTGGATCTCTGCGCGGAGTACTACCTGGACACCTCCTTCATGGAGGCGGTTCGAACCGGTGCCCCGTTGCTGTGTTTCCCCGGGAATTACTTCCTGCTGGAGCTATCCATGCACCAGGAGCCGTTATTCTTGTTTGAAACGCTGTTCGAGATACAAGACAAGGGATACAAGGTGATCCTGGCGCATCCCGAGCGCTATTCCTTCTACAGGGAGAAGATGGACATTTACCGCAAGTTACGGCAAGCGGGATGCCTGTTGCAAGTCAACCTCTTCTCCTTTACCGGGTACTACGGGAAAGAGGTCAAGTCTACCGTGGAATCGTTACAAAAGAATCGACTTGTAGACCTCATCGCTACTGACATTCATATGGCGAGACAGCTCGAATTGTTCCAGGACAAATCCCTCCGGAAACTGCTCGAGACCATAGAAGTGAAAAACAACCAATTTCTTTAACCAAGAAACAGATAACCATGACGAAACTACAATTTCGCGTCCCGACGTTTTCTATTATTCTCGCGTTCCTACTCCTATCGTGCGGGAACAGCAAGCAGATTGTCTATTTTCAAGACATTGATCAGGCTAATATCGCCGTTCACGACGTTCCTTACGAGGCGATCATCCAGCCTAACGACAACCTCTACATCATGGTCAGCTCTCCATCCAAGCCGGAGGCCGTCAACATGTTCAATACACTAAATGACAACGTCAGCAGTTACAACTTGCAGACGATAGCCATCAAGGGATACATCGTGGATAACAATGGGAACATCAACTTCCCCGGCCTGGGGCAAGTACATCTCGGGGGGCTAACGAAAAATGCCGCCATCGACTCCTTGCAGAAAAAAATCTCGCTATACGTGCTGGCGCCCGTCACGGTAAATGTTCGTTTCTTGAATTACAAGATCACCGTGCTGGGAGAGGTCAACCGGCCGGGAACATACACGGTCGACAACGAGAGGATCACGCTGCTGGAAGCCTTGGGGCTGGCCGGCGACCTGACCATCTACGGGAAACGCAAAAACGTGCTGGTATATCGCGAGGTAGAGGGCAAACTGCACTTCCACCGGGTGGACCTTACCTCCTCCAAACTCTTCGAGTCGGACTATTTCTTCCTCCAACAGAACGACCTGGTCTACGTGCAACCCAACAGGGCAAGAACAGGAAGCTCTATCTACAACCAAAATCTCTCTGTCGGGATGTCGCTATTATCCATCCTTGTCAGCGTGATCTCCATCCTGGCCCGTTAACTTCAAAACATTATCGCAATGCAAACAGATTCATCCACCAATAACGACGAGGGCGTAGATTTCCAGGAAATCATCTTTCGTTACCTGGGCTACTGGAAATACTTCGTCGGATCGGTATTCCTTTGTCTCGCCTGCGCGTTCGTTTACCTCTGGTACACGACCCCCACCTACCGCGTCTCGGCCAAAATCCTGATCAAGGACGAGAAACGCGGGCAAACCGGTACCGAATTGAACGTGTTCAAAGATCTCGGTCTACTACACTCGGCCGGGAACGTTGACAACGAGCTGGAAATACTAAAATCCAGGTCGTTGCTCCGGAAAGTCTGCGACAGTTTAGACTGGCACGTTTCCTACTACACCCGGAGTGGAATTAAAAACATCGAGCTATACAAGGACTCGCCCGTCAAGCTGCACGTCACGAACGCCACGGAAGAAGTCGGCTGGCTATCGGTCACACTGCAAGAAGACGGCAAGTTCCTCGTGAAAGACGACGAGAAAGGCTTCTCCGCCACCCTCTACGCCGGCGAGAAAACGGAAAGCCCCTACGGCGCTATCAGCATCCATTTCGCCAGTGGGCCGGCGGGATACCCCGTCTGGATCAGCATCGGGAACAGGCAACTACTGCCCGGGCTGGAAATCATCAACACGAGCAAAACATCCGGGGTCTTCGAAATCTCCATGATCTCCTCGTGCCCGCGAAAAAACGAGGACATCATCAACACGCTCGTCTACTTCTACAACCTCTCCTCCATCGCGGACAAACGATGGAGTAACGACCAGACCATCGACTTCATCAACACCCGCCTGGACTCGATCTCCATACAACTCGAGAAAATCGAAAAGAAAGTCGAATCCTACAAGAAAACGAACGAGCTGACCAACATCGAGGCGGAAGCGGGACTATACCTCTCGACAGGAAGCGAGTACGACAAGCGCATCTCCGACATCGAAATCCAGAAAGAAATGCTCTCCTCCATCGAACAATTCCTGCTGGACGAGGCAAATCGCTACAACATCGTACCGTCGAACATCATCGTCAACGACGCCTCGCTGCTCAGTATCATGAATTCCTACAACGAAATGCAGCGCAAACGAAGAGAGTATAGCGTCAGCATGACCCCCGTCAACCCCATCATGATCGAGACGGACAAACAACTGAACCTCCAGCGAAACGACCTCCTGAAGAGCATACAGAACACGGCAAGAAATTTCGAAACCACCCTGAAAGGGCTCAAGCAGAAGGAAACCGCCTACTCCTCCAAGATACGCAACCTGTCGACCAACGAGCGGGAATACTACGAGTTCTCCCGACAGAGCAAGTTCGTCGAATCCATCTACCTCTACCTCCTCCAGACACGAGAGGAGTCCGCCATCAGTATCTCCATGATCACCCCCAACGCCAACATCATCGACGAGGCGTACGTCACCCCGGCGCCCGTGTCGCCCAAGAAGATGATCGTGCTACTCGCCGCGCTCCTGCTCGGGGTCGTCATGCCGGTCGTCGCCCTCTTCCTGAAAGACCTCCTGAACTTCAAAATCAGGAACAAGGACGAGCTCGCGGCGCTGGTCAAGGCGCCCATCATCGGCGTCGTCTCCGAGGGAAGAAAAAATTACTCTGACATCGTCATCCACGAGAATGATCGCTCGCGCGCCGTGGAAATGTACCGCCAGTTGTCCACCAACCTGAACTTCGTCATGGCCAGGGAGGAAGACAAGGTCGTCATGGTGACCTCCTCCATGCCACACGAGGGGAAAAGCACCTTCGCGATCAATCTCGGCTTAACCTGGGCAACCACCGGCCGGAAAACATTGCTGGTAGACCTGGACATGCGCGCCTCGAAAATTACCGAACTCCTCTCGATCGAGGCGAGACGGGGCATGTCAAACTATCTCTCTAACCCGGGCCTGTCGCCGCGAGAAATCATCGTGCCAAGCACGCGTCACGACAACCTGGATATCGCGCTCGCGGGCACTTTCCCCCCGAACCCCGTCGAACTGCTCTGGAACAAGCGCCTCGAGGACTTTATCGACTACGCGCGCAAACATTATGATTACATCATCGTGGATACCCCCCCTACCCTCGTCGTCGCCGACGCGATGATCATCAACAGGATCTGCGACGCGAGCATCTACGTGACCCGCGTCCGCGTCACGCACAAGAAAATGATGTCGCACGCCGAGGAGTTATATCGCGACAATAAACTGAGAAACATGACCTATGTCCTCAAGGGAGTAATCTCCAACAAGAGTGGATATGGTTACGGCTATGGCTATAACCACGGTTACGGCTACGGGCACGATGACGCGTACGGGACATATGGCGAAAATCCCTCGACAAAGAAAAAGTCAAGAAGTCGAGAATAAAAAACGCGTCAAGAAACCAGGAACAAGGTAAGGAATCAAAAAACCAAGAAAAGCCGGGAGAAGCATCCCCGGCTTTTTTCATGCCTCTCACCGTGGAAAAACCTTGTCGCGCCCTCGCGGGAGGCCATCCCCAACGGGGACGGGTCGCCGCGCCCCCGCGAGGGACCGTCCCCAACGGGGACGGGCCGCCGCGCCCCCGCGGGAGACCATCCCCGTTGGGGACGGGCCGCCGCGCCCCCGCGGGAAGCCATCCCCGTTGGGGACGGGCCGCCGCGCCCCCGCGGGAAGCCGTCCCCGTTGGGGACGGGT
>JAITJA010000159.1 GCA_031279175.1 Odoribacteraceae bacterium | reverse complement strand
TGAAATCCAAACTACCTTGTTTGAAATCCAAACTACCTTGTTTGAAATCCAAACTACCTTGTTTGAAATCCAAACTACCTTGTTTGAAGTTCAAACTACCTTGTTTGAAATCCAAACTACCTTGTTTGAAATCCAAACTACCTTGTTTGAAGTTCAAACAACCTTGTTTGAAATCCAAACTACCTTGTTTGAAGTTCAAACTACCTTGTTTGAAATCCAAACAACCTTGTTTGAAGTTCAAACAACCTTCTTGAAAGTAGCGGGGAGGTATCCCGGGCGTCCCGGTTCGGGCGCGGCGGGCGAGAAAACACTTCCCCCCTGTCCGGTAGGGGGCAGGGGGGAGCGAGTTACTTGTACTTCACGCGGTAGATGGAGAAAGAGCCTGGCGGGGCGACGATCTCCAGCGCGTTACCTGTCAGTCGCGCGGTAGAGGTCACGGGAGAGACGGCATCGGGTTGATCGAGCGTGTTTTCCCGGGCGAGTGGCGCGGTCAGCAGTGTCGCGTCCACGTCTGGCAGCAGGGTCGCGCCACGGTTCACGTTATCGATAGAGAGGCGGACGGGGCGTTCTTCTCGCGCGGTATTGACGAGCTTGACGATATAACAATGCTCGTTATCATCGCGGGTGGCCGACGCGTACAGGCCCTCTTCCCCGGCGAGCGGCTTCCCGTTGGAGGTGAGCGAGAGCACGCGCGTCCCCTTGTTAAGCGAGAATAATTGTTGGACGAGATAATTTGGCGTGGCCGCGGAGCGCGTGTTATCGTACCAGATCATGTCCGGTCGCCATTGCCACGCGTCGACGTGGGCGAACAGCGGGGCGTATGTTGCCATGTGCACCAGGTCGGCGTTTCGCTCGAGGCCGGTCATGAAGGCGGCCTCGCACAGTGCCGAGTAGAAATTATTCGCGCGGTCGGGGAGGTGGCAGGCGTATTCCCCGGCGAAGACTGCCGGGCCTTTCCGGTCGTACTTGTCGTAACGCGCGGCGTTTTTAAGGAACCAGTCCGGGTCCTTGTAATAATGTTCGTCGACGAGATCCACTTTCAGCCGTTTCATTTCCGGCCAGAGGTAGTTAAAGAAGTCGCCCTCGGCGTATGGCCCCGCGCTCCCGATGACGCGTATCGCGGGATATTTCGCGCGTATGGCCTTGATGAATACTTCCAGCCTGTCGACATATTCCTTTCCCCATTGTTCGTTACCGATCGCGATATATTTCATGTTGAAAGGCGCTGGGTGTCCCATGTTTGCCCTGAGGGCTCCCCATCCCGCGGAGGCGTCACCGTTAGCGAACTCGATCAGGTCGAGGGCGTCTTGCACGTACTCGTCGAGGGCGTCGACGGGCGCGTGACATTCTTCCCCGTTGTTCTGGAACTGGCAGGCGAGGCCGCAGGAAAGCACCGGTAACGGTTCCGCGCCGATATCCTCGGAGAGGAGGAAGAACTCGTAGAATCCCAGGCCGTACGACTGGTAGTAGTCCGGGAACAGGCGGTAGGGGAAGGTATAATGCCAGCGGTTCTCGTTGACGGGACGGTTCTCGACGGGCCCGACGGAGTTTTTCCAGCTGTAACGGGTAGCGAGATCCGTTCCCTCGACGATGCATCCCCCGGGGAAGCGGAAGACGCCGGGGCGGAGCCCCTCGAGGAGCAAGGCGAGATCGGCGCGGAGACCGTTTTCGCGTCCCTTGTAGGTGTCTACCGGGAAGAGTGACACGTGGTCCATGGCGACGGCGCCGCGGGAGACGAGGAATACCCTCAGGCGCCCCTTGTCAGCGGCGGCGCGGGCGCGGAGCTCCACGGTATATTTCGTCCACGCTGTCGAGGTGATGGCGATCTCTTCGCGGGCGATGATGTTGTCTCTCTCGTCGATCAGCTCCACGCGGATCGCGCGCGGTTCACCGGCGGTGGTGGCCCTGGCGCTCGCGGAGAAGCGGTAGCGCGCCCCTTCCTTGAATCCCATGCCGGTGAAGCCCTCGTTCTCGACGCCGGTATACTTGTGGTCATGCCCGGGGTAGGAGAGGATGACATGGGTGGGGTTTCTCTTGAAGGGCGGGTTCTCGTCGGTCACCTCGACGTTACCGAAAGTTTTCCATCCCATCAGCCGTTGCGGGAAGTCGAAGGAGCGGTTTTTGACAAGCTCGGCGTATAACCCGCCGTCCGCGGCGAAGTTGATGTCCTCGAAGAAGAGGCCGTACATCGTTGAATGGATCGTTGCCCCTGTCTTTCGCGCGTCCAGGCGCAGCGCGCGCGGTTCCTGCGCGGTGACGTCAAGGAGACAGACGAGGAGGCAAGTCATGTAGCAATAGATTCTCTTGTTCATGTCGTGTAGCTTTTAAGTGTTATCGCGTCAAATGTAATAAAAAAACGGGCGATCTATTGCCGTTTCTTCCCCCAGATGGAAGTGCCCCGCGACGTGATCCCGGCATACACGAGCGTCGGCGCGCGGGGATTAGCTTCCCAGTCGAGGCCCCGTTGCAGGCGCAGGCGGTAGTCGCCGATCACGAGGATGCCGGAGAGTGGATCGTAAGACCACGCGCCGGTAATCGCCCCGGTGACCCGCTTGTCAACGGTGAGGGAGATTTCCGACGCGACTTGCTGCCGACCATAGCTATACGACAGGATGATGTTTTCCCACGTCCCGGCGATCTCGCTCTCCGCGATGCTTTCGCGCGGGACGCCGGCGTAACGTTCGGGCATGACGACGGGCCAGCCGTCCTCGGTCCAGAGGATCTCGCGCACGTGCCCCATCATGATGGCGTTACTGTTCGGGTTGCCTCCCGCGTTCGCGGGCAAGCGGCCTTGCGAGGCGTAGAACCAACGGCCCGCGTCCGGGTCGCGGAACACGCAGCAGTGCGAGATTCCTACCCAGCCGGGGTGATCGCTGAAACGGTACGGGTGCGTCAATACCGGGAAACAATTAGCGCCAACGGTGATGTTCGCGCCATCGTACCCGGTGTAGGGCCCCAGCACGCTGGTCGAGCGACAAACGCGCGTGTTATAGGCCACGGAAAGCTCGTCATACGCGAGGAAGAGGTAATAGAACCCCGTCTCCGGGTTATAGATGATCTCCGGTGCTTCCTGCGGCTGCCAGCGGAGGGTCGAGTTTTGTTGCCGCGCCACCAGCGCGCCGAAATCGTCCGGCTCGTTCAGCAGCGGGCGCGACGGTTTACCGGTGGCGGGATCCAGCTCCAGTGCCACGATACCGGAATGCCACGAGCCGTAAACGAGCCAGTGCCTCGACTCGCGATCGATGATGAAAGAGGGATCGATGGCGTTCCACTTGAAATAGGCGTCCCAGTTCGAGAGACTTGATCTCGCCCAGTTCACGCCGCGGTCCGTGGCCGAGTAGACGACCATTCCCTTGTCTTCCCAGACGTTTGTCGCGAGATCGGTTGTCTCCATCAGGCCGATAAAGGCGCGTTCCGTCCACGTGTTATCGAAGTTCGCCGTCGTGTTTGGCAGCCCGTTGCCGATATAATTATCGACGGGGATACTATAATACATGCGATACTTGTCGCCGACTTTCCGCACCACGGGGGCCCAGTACCCGTATGACGGGTTATTGATCGGGGATAGCCCGAGGCGTTGCCGGATGTTATTCAGCGTGTCTTTTATCCATGCTGGCGGGTCATTGCTCATGGCCATCCCGAGAAATTCCCAGTTGACCAGGTCCCGGGAACGACGGTAGGGGAAATGGCCGCGCCCCGCGTGCACGTTGCCGTAGGAAGCGTCCGTGGTGTACATGTAGAAATACTCCCCGCACTTCTCCACGGTCGGGTCATGCACGTTTGCCAGGTTCCACCGCGCGCGGTTATTCCAGCTGGAGATTCCCTCCTGGCTATAATCGTCGGCATAGGCCGGGGCGACGTAATTTGCCAACGCGTTACTCATCGTCCGGAAGAATTCTGTCGGCCCGTAGACGACCCTCGCGTTTGTCCGCGCGTAGGCCCGCGTGGCGTATCGCGTGTCCATCTCGAGCCCGGAGAGCTCCATCGAGAACGCGGTAGAGAGCCCGTCATCGGTGATGACCCGATCGTTGATTGTCGGCGGGTCGGTAACGGCATAACAGAAACCCCGCTCGACAACGGTCTCGTCACTACTGTTGGTAAACGAGGCGGAGAGGCGCGCGCCGTCGCGGGAGATTGCCGAGACGACGGTAGCGCTCACCGTCAGTTGCTCTCCCGTTACAGTATCCCCGGGCTTTTCTGTCGCGGGGGGGAGGGGATCCATGATCTGCCCCGGGGTGGTGCACGCGCGGGACAAGAGAAGGATCGCGGGTAAGAGATAAATAAAAATCCGGTACATGTTTATCGCGTGTTAGCAGGTACAAAAATAAAGATTATTCTCGCGGTAGCGTTACTACTGGACTTCCCAGCCGGTATTTTGCCCGAGGTTAGGCGCGCGTTTCGACTCGCTGTCGGGGACGGGGAAATAGTAATTCTTCGGGTTATTAAAGACGCGGAGATCCATGTCATTACCCTGCGTTCCCGGGGGTCCTGTAAAGGTATAGACGGGCGTTCCGCCGGCGATAGAGACTTGCACGCCGTACATGTTCAACAGCTGCTCGCGAAGAGGTTTCGAGAGTTCATTGGTCGCGGTTACCCCGTCATACGCCCTCCACCTGCGCAAGTCAAAGAAGCGGTGATCCTCGAATGACAATTCCACTCTTCGTTCGTTGCGTACTCGTTCCCGGAACTCCTCCTTTGTCATTCCCGCGTAGGCGGGCATGTTCACGCCGTTCCTCCCGCGCACCTGGTTGACATACTGGTACGCTTCTGCCGGCCCGTCCGCCTCGTTGATTGCCTCGGCGGCATTGAGGAGGATCTCGGCATGTCGGAATATGATCCATACATGCGGGAAGTTCTGCGGCGCTTTGAGGATGAGGGAGGGATTGACATACTTCTTGAGGTAGTATCCGGTGTACGTTCCGCCCATGGACTCCCTGTAGTCCGCGCCCTTGTCCGTTGCCGAGTTAAAGTGCACGTCGACGAGGCGTTCCTCGCCCTGGTCGGCGCGTCCCCAGCGCGAGCCGTGGTGGAAGACGATCGCCTCGAACCGCGGGTCGCGATTGTCATAGGGCCTCGACGCGTCGTAGGTCGAACCGGCCTCGTTGATTCGTTTCCCGTTGATCATCTCGAAGCAATCGACGAAATTCTGCGTCGGGTTTGTTCTTCCCGCCCCGGAGACCGACCCTGTAAAGCCTGGGGGCAGCAATTGCAGGTCGACGCGATTCGTGTTCCAGACGGAGCGCGCGAGGATGATCTCCCCGTTATTGACGGGGTCCTCGTGGAAGCAACGCTGGTAATCGTTATAGAGGGCATAGGGTCGCGGTTGCGCGGCGTTTCGCGCGATAAAGTCGAGCGCGGCTCGCGCGGCCTCCTGCCAGCGCGAGCGGTCGTCGTCAGGGTTATTGAGGGGCGACGCGCGGTAGAGTAGAGCCCGCGACTTGAGCGCGTAGGCAGCGGCGCCGTTGACGCGTCCCCAGTTGATCTCCTCGTTGGCGTACCGGAAGGGGAGCGCGTCCTTCACCGAGTCGCATTGCGCGGCCACCCACGCGAGGACTTCATCGGTGGGCAAGCGATGGAGGTTCATCTCCTCCTGCTTGTTCATGTCCAGTATGATCGGGTTACCGCTCTCGTCCTCGCCGAGGATGGGTGTTTTACCGAACCAGCAGACGAGGTCGAAGTGGAAGATAGCGCGCAGGAGCTTGGCCTCCGCGCGGTAACGGTCGTGCAGGCGGTTGTCATCGCCGGAGACGATGGCGTTACCGACGACGGACGCGCGGGCGTTCGCGAGGTATATGTTGCACTTCCGGATGCCCGCGAAGTTGGTATTCCAGAACGTCAGCAGCGGGTGATCGGCGGCGGTATACGCGTCCGTGTTGATCTTGTTGTAATAGTGCAGCCCCCAGAACGAGGTCGCGTTATCGGTCATGCAGTCGCGCGACGCGCCGAGGAACTGGTCATCGGAGTATCCCGCGATGCCGTCCGGCAGGTTCGTGTAGATATTGGCGAGGAACTCGCGCGTCAAAGTCTGGTTGCCGAATACCTTTTCCTCCGAGAGCGACGCGTCGTACTCCTTGTCGAGGAAGTCACTGCAAGACGACAGCAGTATGCATTGCAGTAGCAATAGTATCGCGGGATATGCTTTTATTTTTTTCATGGTGCTCGATGATTAGAACGTGACATGTAACCCGATGGAAAATGATTTTGTCTTGGGATATGCCCAGAGATAATTGGTGGGGTTTTCCGCGTCGAAGCCTTTCGGGAGGTGGCTCCACGCGACGAGGTTATAGCCGCTGAAGTATATCCTGCACCGCGTCATGTATGCTTGCGCGATGAGGTGATCGGGTAGCGAGTAGCCAACCTCGATGTTTCGTAGCGAGAGGAAGTCCCCGTTCTGAAACCAGATAGTGGATTCGTTGTACGGGTAGTTCCTGTCTATATCGCTGAACATGGTGGAGAGTCGCGGGTACTTCGCGTTGACATTGCGCGGGTCGGCGGGGTCGTCGTTGTAATAGCCCCAGGTACTCGTGACGGCGTGCGTGGAAGTACCTCCCCAGCCGAAACCGTGGTCCATGTTCTCGCGGCACTCTACCGTGCGGTTGAGGTAGGCGGTAAAGATGGCGCGCGCGTCGAAGCCCCGCCAGCCTATGGCCACCTTGACGGAGGGGATCAGCTCGGGGATGTTGGTATACCCGTCGGGGATCTTGTCGTAGCTGTCTATGATCCGGTCGTTATTGACGTCGCGAAAGATGGCGTTACCCAACTTGTATTTTCCCGCGGCGTGCCACGGGTATTTCGCGGGGTTGTCGATAGCATCCTGGTGCGACGCGGGGACGCGTTCCGGGTCTGAGGCCCACTCTTCGCGTTGCAGGAGCTGGTGTCTATCGATCCGTTGTCCGGTAACCTTCTGGTAGGCATAGTTTGGCGGCAATTCATCCATCTCCGTGATCTTGTTGGTATTCCAGGTCAACATGCCCTCGAGGGAGTAGTGGAAGCCGGCGATGGTGTTGTCGTGCCCGAGCGTGATCTCCGCTCCCCGGGTCTCCGCGCGCCCGTAGGAGTCTTGCGGCACGTCCGCGCCGTAGAGCCAGGGGATCGTGGAGCGGGTGACAAGTATCTTCGAGCGCCACTCCTTGAAGAGATCCACGGAGCCGTGTAGACCGCGGTGGAAGAGATCGAAGTCGAGGCCCGCGTTGATCATGGTGGATAGCTCCCACTTGATGTTTTTGTTGCCGGTAGCCGACTCGTAGCTCCCCTGGGTATATGTTTGCGTCGCGCCGAAGTTATACCCGTTTCCCTCGTCGTAAGATCCTTGCCACGGGTAGCGGCTAACACCGGTGTTGGCTTGCCCGGCCGAACCGTACGAGGCGCGGAGCTTGAGCAGTTGGACGCGATCGTTTTTTATCCACGGCTCGTTGGAGAGTACCCACGCCGCGGAGACGCCGGGGAATAACCCGAATTGCTCGCCGGGGGCGAAGTTATCGCATCCCATGTAGGAGAGGTTCGCGGAGAGGACGTGCCGGTCGTCGTGGATATAAGTAGCCGTGGCGTTATAAGAGAGGTAACGGTTGGAGGAGTTCTGTCCGCGCACGACATTCTTGTACGTCCGCAGGAAGGCACTCGCGTTAACGGCATGTTTCCCGAACGCGCGTTGGTACTCCACTCCCCCGATCATGTTGATATTATAGTAATAATCGCGCGGGGAGGTGGAAGGGTTCGGCAATGCCACGCCCGTTCTCATGCGCCGGTATTCATATTCTGATGGATCGTTCACCTCGGCCCCGAAGTTATAGTAGTATACATCAATGTCGGCGCTCTGCACGGCCTGGAAGGTCTCGTAGGAGTCGAAGCCCACGGTGATCTTTGCTTTCAGCCCGCTGGTGATAAAGTCGAGGTTACCGTCGGCGGTAGCGTTCGTGTATAGATTGCGCCTCCTGTTGGTCTCGATACCGCGCCCGGCGATCTGTGCCGCCCCGTTCTTGCTGTCGCTTTCCGTGGGCATGAAGAAACTACCGTCGGGACAGAAGACGGGGAAAATGGGTTTGTTCTCCCCGGCGCCCCACGTGAAGAGATTCCAAACGTCGATGCCTGGTTGTACAATGTTGTCGACGCGGCCGCCAAGGTCGAGGGATACACCGAGAAAACCATTGACCTGCATGTCGATGTTCGAGCGCAGGTTAAAGCGATCGAGGACGTGCTGGGTAGAGTATCCCTCGTTCCATTCCGTCCACCGGGTATCGTACAATCCCTCTTGCCGCAGGTAAGAGAAGGAGAGGTAATAGCGCGTGCGATTATTGCCGCCGCTCACCGAGAGATTCGTACGATGTTGCGGGGCAAGGTCGCGGAGCATCACGTCGTGCCAGTTAGTACTAAAATACTTGTACTTCAGCGACGGGTCAAGTGTCCCGTTGGCAGCCTCGTAATAGTGCTGGATATCCTCGTCGGAAAATTCCGGCAACCCACCGTCGAGGTATAGGGCCTGGTTACGCGTGAGCGCGTAGTTATATGAATTTTGGCTCTCGGGGATACCCGCGATAGTCTGGTAGCCGAATTCCCGCGTGAAGTTCACGGTTGTCTTGCCCGGTGCGCCGCGACGGGTAGTCACGAGCACGACGCCGTTCGCGCCGCGCATCCCGTAGATGGCGGCAGCGGCGGCGTCCTTGATAATCGATATCGACTCGATGGGATACGCGTCCAGGAAGGATAAGTCGCGCTCCATGTTATCGACGATGATGAGTGGCGCGCGGGCCGACGCGTTCATCGTGCGAATCCCGCGGATGTAGAGCGCGGACTCGGACCATCCCGGTTCGGACTGTGACTCGTAAGTCTCCACGCCGGTGACGGTAGAGGTAAAGACATTCTGGAGGACGGTGACGGGATGCTTCTCCAACTCCTCGCCGGTGACGGTAGAGGTTGCCGCGGGAATAAACTTCTTCTGCTGGCGACCGAAAGGCACGGGCGCGACACGGGCGTAGATATCGGTATCCGGCTCCATCTCGACGACGAGACTCCCGGTGATATCGATGACGAACGCGGAGGTACTCTTGTAACCGCCCCGGGTGACGATGATCTCGTCGCCGCTCTTGACATTCTTCAGGGAGAAGTTCCCGTTAGCGTCGGAAAGCGTTATACGGCTGGCCTCGGCCACGTTGATGACCGCCCCGCTGACCGGTTTCCCCTCCTTGTCCGCGATTCGCCCGGTGAGCGTCTCTTGTGCCCGTGCGACCTGGCAGGCCATTAGCAGCGCGGAGACAAGCAGGATACTCCTGTATGTATGTTTCATGTTAAGCATAATTTTCATGTTTTTAGTTCCACCCCTCGTTGTTTTCGATATTCGTTTTCCAGACCTCCGTCTCCGGGATGGGATAGAGGTACATCTTTCGCGAGAACACCCGCTGCTGGACTACCTTGCGCGCGTACGTCGGTGTTCCCGACGCGTCAACGCTGACCTCCATCCCGTAGAGTGGCCGGGCCAGCGCCTCCTCCGCCACGTTCCAGCGGCGAACGTCCCACGCGCGATGTTCCTCGAAAGCCAGTTCGACGCCGCGCTCCTTGCGGATGAAGTTCCGCATGGCACTTTGGGCGTGCAAGTCGGAACGGTCGACGAGGAGCGTCGTCATCCCCGCGCGATTACGGAGCAATTGCAAGGTGTTGAACACCTCGTCGACAGGTCCCCGCGCCTCGTTCAGTGCCTCGGCATAATTGAGCAGGATCTCGGCGTAGCGAATAAAGATCCAGTTGCGATAAGCCGTACCGGAGTGATTATACGCGAGGATATTCTCCGGGATATACTTCTTCGCGTAATAGCCGGTAGGCGTCGCGTTGACATTCCCTGTCGGGTTATCGCGTCCGCCGCGCGTCACGTCGATCGATGCGCCATTCCACGCGGAATTATGATACAGCACGGTGGCATAGAACCGGGGATCTCGCCCGTCGTACGGGGTTGCCTCGCTATACCCGCTCGCGGTGTTAACCGCTGGTGGAAGCGCGCCGGTATACACGGGCGCGCCGGTAGCGTCGTAGGTGGTGAACGGCGATAGGCCATTCGCCATGTCATACATGTCGACAAGGTTTTGCGACGGGCACAATCCCCCGTTTCCTCCCTCGCCGACCGGGGAATCATCCACTATCGCGCTCCACCCGACCCGCGTATCGTTTCGCCAGAATATAACCTCGTTATT
Source organism: Odoribacteraceae bacterium (assembly GCA_031279175.1). Taxonomy (GTDB): domain Bacteria; phylum Bacteroidota; class Bacteroidia; order Bacteroidales; family Marinifilaceae; genus JAIRKS01. The sequence continues at coordinate 8,218 of JAITJA010000159.1, read as the reverse complement.
TCCCTGGTGCACCACGGTCAGTATCGCGCTCGCGTAATCCGGTTGTAGCCCGTACATGCTCCCGTACTTCGCGATGAAGTTAGCGGCCGTGTCGGCGGCGGCCTGCCAGGTAGCGAGGCCATACCGCGGGCTAGCCATGTAGAGCACCACGCGCGAGCGGAGTGCGGCAGCCATTGGTTTGCACGCGCGGCCGACGAGGTTATCCTGCGTTGCCGGGTCGGGTTTATCCATCAGCCCGCTCTCGCACTCGGTCAGCTCCCGCGTCACGAAGGAGAGAAACTCGCTGGCAGAGGGCCTGTCGACATACCCCGCGATCAGTTCCCCGTCCGGGTCAAGCACGTCCTGAATGATCGGCACGGGCCCGTAGCGGAGGAACAGCTCCCAGTAAAAGTAAGCCCGCAGAAACCGGGATTCCGACTTGAAGTTCATCTTGTCTCGTTCGTGATTCTCGACAGAGAGGTCGGCGGCGCGCGGCACGGTATCGATATTATTCAGGAGCATGTTACACTTGCGGATGCCGCGGTAATAATGCTCCCACGAGTCTATCAGTTCCGGCGCGCCCGTGGCCGCGTAATAATTCCCGATATTGAAGCTGGTGCGAACGCCACCGGTAGTATAACTCGTGTGTGCCAGGTCGGTGGCGGCATCCATCCACGAGCGGTTGACGCGTCCGGCGCCGTGGCGGAGGAAATTATAAGTATCGTAGTGGAACTTCTCGGCGTTCGTCCACAGCGCGAACACCTCCTTATCGGTTAACTCGTTGCTGGGTTGTTTATCCAGGAAATCCCCGAACATCTCCTCGCAGGAGGTGAGGCACATTGTCGCCGCGAGAAGGAGTAATATAGTATATCGGATTGTATTCATAATAGCATGATTAAAATCTAACGTTTATGCCCAAGTTCACGGCCTTCATGATCGGGTAACGGTTCGAACCGTTACTCTCCGGGTCGACCAACCCGTCGAGGTGGTCCCACGTGAGGAGGTTATTCGCGTTCGCGTAGATACGGAAGTCATTCATGTTCCACTTGGAGATGATCCCTCGCGGTAACGAATAGCTCAGCTCGATATTCTTCAACCGGAAAAACGCGCCGTTCTTCAGGAAGAACGAGTTCAGTCGTTGGTTATGTGCCCCGTGGTTATCGTAATGTAGCAGCGGGTAGCGGGCGTTCTTCAGGTTTTCGCTTTCGCCCAGTGCCGGATTCCAGCGCGCCAGGTGGTGTTCCTTGACCTTTCCGCCGTCGACAAAGGCGAACATGGCTACCGCGTCATAATAGCGGGAGACCCCGTACACCCCCTGGAACATCGCGCTAAAGGAAATCCCTTTCCAGTCGCAACCGACGGTCAGCGCGTACGTGTTCTCGGGAATATCGCTATACCCGATACACGTGACATCCCGGTCGTCAATAAACTTATCGCTATTCATGTCCCGGTATTTCAGGTCACCGACCTTCACGTCGCCAAACGTGGAGATGGGGAAATCCGGGTTCGTCAGGTCGGCAGCGGTAACAAACCCGTCGCACACCAGCCCGAAGTATTGGCTGATCGGGTGGCCTGCCTGCACGCGATAGGAGGTCTTGGAGTCCGGTTCATCCATCGTGATGATCTCGTTCCGCGCGTGGGTGAGGTTAAAGTTCACGTTATAGCGGAACTCCTCCCCGACGCGTTGCTGGTGGCGCAGTTCAAACTCGAAGCCGGTATTTCTTGTCTCGCCCAGGTTACCGTTGGCCAGGTTCACGCCGACCCATAGCGGGCGCGTGAGGTATGGCGTGAGGATATCCACGCGGTGCTCGCGGAAGAAGTCGATACTCCCGTCCAGGAGTCTGAAAATCCCGAACTCGACGGCGGCGTTATATTTCTTGGAGCGTTCCCACGCGACTTTCTCGTTCGGGTACTGGCTCTCGTAGATGCCGCCGCGCGCGGAGCTATTGCCGAACGTGTAGGCGGTGCCGAGTTGCGTCCACACCGGCAGGTAGAGGAAGCGTTGACCGGAGCGGTCGTTACCGACTTCCCCGTACGACACCCGGAATTTCAGGTTATCCAGCCACTCGAGCGGTTCCATGAAGCTCTCGTTGCTCGCGCGCCATCCCAGGGATAGCGAGGGGAAGAAGCCGAAGCGCCGACCCTCCTTGAAGTTTTCCGATCCATTATAACCGAAGTTGATCTCCGCCAGGTAGCGGTCATCGTACCCGTAGGTCGCGCGTCCCACGATCCCCTGGTATCGTTGCGCGAGATTGGCCTGGTAGCGGTAATCGTTCTGGTTATAGAGTAGCAGCCCGGTGACGTCATGCAGGTGGAAGCGGCGCGCGTAATTCAGGGCGAATTCCAGGTAGATTTTCATTGTTGTCGTCTGGTTATTGCCGGCATACGAGAGTTCCGCGTCCGTGTTATACGTCGCGAAGCTATACTCCCCGTTCTGGTAATTCAGCAACTCGTGCGTGGCGAAGCTCGCGGTAAAGAGCCGTCGATACCAGGAATCATAGTCGAACGACGCCATACCTTTAACAGAAAGCCCCTTCACGAGCCGGTCCACGCGATAATTCGCGATAAAGTTTGTCTCGTTGATGGTATTCGTTTGCCGGTAGAAGCCTGCCTTGGCCAGGCGCGCGACAATATTATTCTGGTTCTGGGAATTCCCGCCGTAAAGCACTTGCCGGTCGTTGCCCTCGCCGATCTCGTAGGCCACGGGGAAGAGCCATCCCGGCGCGTGATTCAGCTCGTAGAACACTTCGCTGTAACCGCTGTTATAGTCGTTAGAGTTAGGCCCGCGGCGTTCCTCGAAGCGCGTCCCGAAGTTCACGGAGATCTTGAGGTCGCCCGTCACCAGGAAATCGAGGTTCGCGCGGAAGGCATACCGGCGGTAGCTCGAGTTAGACTCGTTGCCGTAGGGGTCGGTACTGAAGTTCTTGAACAGCCCATCCTGCTTGTAATACTCGGCGGAGGAGAAATAATGCATCCGTTTCGTCCCTCCCTCCACGTTGGCATTATACCGTTGCGCGGGCGCGCTCCGTCGTAACACGTAATCATACCAGTCGACGTTTGGATAGCGCGCCGCGTCAACACCTGTCAGCTCGCCGGCGACTGCTTTCCGGTACATCTCGAGGTCCGCGGCGGAGTATTGCGAGGCCAGCCCGTCGTTCGCCAGTGCCTCCTCGAGGAGCGCGACGGACTGGTACGCGTCGAGGTAAGTATCTTGCCTTGTTGGCGACTGCCACTGGGCATTTGCCGTCAGGCTCACGACGGGGCGTTGTTCTTGCCCGCGCCGGGTCGTGATCAGGATGACGCCGTTAGCACCTCGCACGCCGTAGACGGCAGTGGCCGACGCGTCCTTCAGCGTGGAGATCGAGGCGATGTCGTCCGGGGCGATCTGCGAGAAGGAGCGTTCGACGCCGTCGACGAGTATGAGCGGCTGACCGTCGCCGGTGAACGAGGCCCGGCCGCGAATAAACACCAGCACGTCGTCGCTACCGGGAGCGCCGGAGGTCTGGGAGGTAATCACCCCCGGCAGTTTCCCGGAGATGGCTTGCGAGATATTGGCGGAGGGAGATTTCAAGAGCTCGCGGGCGGTGATCTGCGAGATCGCGCCGACGACGGATTCCCGTTTCTGCTGGCCGTAGCCGACGACGACCACGCCTTCCAGCTCGCTGGCTATCTCGAGGAGCTCGACGTCGAGCCGCTCGCCGCCTTTTACCGGTATCTCGCGCGCGACGTGACTGATATAGCTCAGGCGGAGCACGGCGGGGGTTTCCCTGAGCGTGATGGTGAACGCGCCGTTGGCGTTCGTGATCACGCCGTTTGTCGTCCCGATCTCCAGCACGTTGACGCCGACGAGCGTCTCGCCCCTGGAATCTTTCACGATGCCGGTGACGACCTTGTCTTGTGCCATTACCCGCGGGCCGGCGGCCAGCGCGAGCAGGAGTATAAAGTATAGTTGTTTCATACGAGAAGGTTTTGTGTTGTTATTCTGCCGACGACGCGCGTAGCTCCTGTATCTCCGCGGTGGAGAGGACGCGGTTGTAGATCATCAAGTCGTCCACGTAAAGCGGCGAGGAGCCCCACCACGACCCGTAGCCCAGGTAGAAGTTGTCACTCGACTTGAGCAATGCCATCACCAGCCCGTAGTTGAAGGCCGCGGCCGCGACGCCATCCGCGTTCCAGGCCAGTTGCGTCACCTTATCGTAGCGTTTCTCGCCGTTGATGTATATGCCGAAGTCGTCGTCTTGTATCGTGATCGTCACCAGCGACCACTCTTCCACGGGGATGGCGTTGGTGACATTATCGGGCCAGTTACAGTCGAACCAGCCGCCCGTGCCGTTGAAGCCGATATAGGCGTTAGGCGTGAGGTAGAATCGTCCGTCAACGCCGTCGCTGTTGTCCTCGTCGAAGAACGACCAGATGGCGTCCCACCCGTTACTGTCCAGGCGTTTCACGCGCAACGAGATCGTGGCGCCGCTTATCTCCAGGCCTTTTAGCGGGTTGTCGAACCGCGCGTAGCTGGTGTTGGACGCGCTCGGGTAGCCGAAATAGATATGGAGGAATGTTGACGACCATCCTTCTTCTGTCTCGAAGGTGGGGAGTATACCGCTCGCGTCTCGTAGCAACGCGCCCTCGGAGGCCTCGTTGACCACGTTCTTGAGATTGGATTCGAAGTTATAATAGGCCACCAGGCCGCTATACGAGTCGTAGAGTGCAGATACTTCCGTCGCCGTCAGCGCGCCGTTATACACGAGTAGGTCGTCGATCAGCAAGTCGGCAGAGCCCCACCACGACCCGTAGCCCAGGTAGAAGAAGGGCGACGAGGCGATCAGGTTGATCGCGCTCTGGTAACTGAACTTGTCGGCGTCGGCGCTACCGCCCCAGGCCACTTGCGCGGAGACGTCATATTTCAGCTTGCCGTTCACGTAGATCCAGAAGCCGGTCGCGTCCGCGGTTACGGTCACCATGACCCACTCGTTGACGGCGATCGCGTTCGTGACGTTATCGGGATGGTTACAATCGAACCAGCCGCCCGTGCCGTTGAAGCCGAAGTAGGCGTTAGGCGTGAGGTATAGCCGCCCGTCAACGCCGTCGCTGTTGTCCTCGTCGAAGAACGCCCAGATGGCGTCGAACACGTCATAGTCCGCGCGGTTGACCCACAGCGAGACCGACGCGCCGTACAGGTTCTCGATCCCCCGCAGCGGGTTATCGAACTTCACGTAGCTGGTAGTCGCGGCGTCAGCGTAGCCGAAGTACTGGTGCAGCACGGTGCTTCCCCTCCCCGCGTTCTCCTCGAACGTCGGTGGCTTGCCGCTTGCTTGCGCCAGGGCTTGCCCTGCCGAGGTCTCGTCCTGCGCGTTGACCAACGAGTTCTCGAAGGTATACTTTGCCACCAGCTTGGCCGAGCGATCCACCGGTGGTGGTGGTGGTTCGTTCTGTTGGTTGCCCGCCGGTTCGTCCCATAGCCCCAGTTCCATGCAACCGTGGAAAGAGGTTGCCATCGCGATAATCGCTCCCAGGGCGAGGGCGCGTTTGTTCAAGATAAGATAGTTCATGGTAGTGTTTTTACTTGTTAGTGTTACTGATCTTCTTGCCCCATACCGAGCACCCTTCATCGTTCAACCCGGAGAACAGCAACGCGCGCCGTTCGTTCTCCCAGTCCTGGCCGGCCCACGCTTCCAGCGAGAGTCTCCTGTCGCCGATCGTTAGTTGCAGTTGCCCGTCAGCGAATTTCCATTTCCCGGTATAGGCCCCGCCCAGCGTGCCGTCAGCGTTCAACGCGACGCGCCGCGACGCGACTTTCTCGTTATTTCTCAACGCGACCTCGTTTCTCACCACTTGCCCCGCCTCCAGGTCGCGCTCCGGCACGTTCCCCGTCAGCTCGATGACTTCCCACTCGCCCGCCAGTTTCTTGCTCGTGATCTTCTCCGGCGGCGTGGCGGCGTAACGCTCGGGAGATACTACCGGCCAGCCGTCGCGCGTCCACTTGATCTCGCGCACGTGCAGCACCATCAGCTGGTTCCACGGCGACAATCGTCCCTGGTGGGCCATGTAATAATTCCCCTTCCCGTCGTCGAACACGGTACAGTGTCCCGTCCCTGCCCATCCCGGGTGATTCTCGAATTGATAGGGATACGTCAACACCGGCAGGTCGTCTCGTTCCAGTGTCATCTCGTTGCCCGCGTAATCGAGGAACGGCCCGTCGATCGCGTCCGAGCGCCCCACGCGGACGTTATACGTGGTCATCAGCGGGTCATAAGAGATAAACAGGAAATACTTCTTCAATCCCGGGTGGTAGATAATCTCCGGCGCCTCGAGGTTATTCTTCTTCCCGTCGAAACGACGCGCGGTGAGCTTCCCCTGGTCATCCTTCACCCGCGTCAATCCCGTTGCCGGGTCCAGCTGCACCGCGTGCAATCCCCCGAAATACGAGCCGTAATGCATCCACGTCTCCCCCGTTACCGGGTCCGTCGCGACACTCGGGTCGATGGCATTCATCACGTCTCCCGTTTTCGTTTTCACCACGCATCCTTTCAGCTCCCACGGGCCTTCCGGCGACGAGGACTCGGCCAGACCGATATACGACGTTTGTCTCCCGAACGCGGAGACGCAATAATACAAGCGGAAGCGATCCCCGTGCCGCGTCATGCACGGGGCCCAGATATTGGACGCTCCCCTGCCCCTGTTCTGTTCCTTGACCCACGCGGCGGCTTCCGCCGGGATCTCGCGGAAGGCCCAGCCGACGAATTCCCAGTTGACGAGGTCTTTTGATTTTCGTATTTGCACGTACCCGAAGGGCAATCCCCCGTTTTTAATTGCCGAGCTATCGATCCGGAAGATCGCGTCGGTGGAGTAGATATAATACGTGTCGCCTACCCGCGTGCAAGCCGGGTCGTGCGCGTTATACGTTCCCCACTGCTTGTAGTCCTGCATGGCCGACGCGCCGGAGTAGTCATCTTTCCAGGGATTCGGCGAGGGAGCGAGGGTGGAGGAACGCGATTGACCGCGCGCCTGCATCGCGAGGCACGCGAGGATAAGGAATAGGGTTGTTTTTCTCATGACATAAAGATTAGGTTGTATTTGAGTGCTCCAAAGTTATCGCGACGCGGGCCCGCGCGGGTGGACAAATATTCATTTAAGGAGGATTATTGGCGGACGAGATCGCGACATGGACAACGACAGGGCTCGCGCGTTTATAAAAAGAACCGGGGGCATACCTCACGGCGCCCCCGGCGAAGATAATTGTGTGTTTTGTGTGTGTGTTGCGTGTATTTAAAAAGCAAATCTGAGATTTCTTTTTAAATGGAGGTTATTTTAAAAAATAAAAACTATGAGATCTTATTCTTCAGTTTCCTCGACATCCTCGGTCTCGTCGATCTCCTCGGTCTCGTCCCCGCCGTCTTCCTTGTGAGAGGCGGCTCGTCTTCCCTTCTCGATGGCGAGGATATGCTTGTAGCGAGTGGCCATGGCGTTATACTCCTTGACGAACTCGGCAAGCTCCGGTGTGAAATCGATCCCGTTCAGCGTCGCGATTGCCTCCACGCGATCTACCAGCGCTTGCATGGTCTCCTCGAGCTCGGCGCGGATTGCTTTCATCGAGGAGGGGCGGTTTGCTTCCTCCTTGTAGCGCTCGTGCATCAGGTCGAAAAAGCGCTTGTTGTCGGCGGTGAGTTGCGTGATCCACTCGCCGATGCCCAGCAACGTGACCAGCGCCGCGTTCTCTGTAGTGGCCAACTCGGTAAGGAGGTCGTGTATTGCCGCGCTCTCGTCGTCGTACGTCCTACGTTCCATGCTCCCGTAGGTGTCGATGATAATTTGCAGGCGAGTGGCCGCTTCGCGTTTCTCCGCGTTGGCGTGGTGGAGATACGACTTGATCGCCATTGCCAACCCGCGACATGTATTCTCCCTGACCTTGTCTTGCTCCACGATCTTCGTCGTCAAGATGCTTTTTTTAACCTTGTCAAGGTGTTTTTCCGCCTCGTCGCGCTTGGTCTTTAACAGGTCCGAGATCGTCTTGACCCCGACAGCGCCCGCGCCGAGTATATCGAGAATCCCGATAGTGTCGGAAACCAGTTGCACGAATGTCTCGTGTCTAAACCGGTAGAAAAACAGGTAAATAAGAAACTTTTTCATACGCTCTTTGTTAAGTGATTAAAATTTATTGTTTTAGAGAAATGCTTGACATCGTTTCGCGATTTCGCGATGGCTTCTCGGGAAATCCCGAGAACGTTTCGCGATTTCGCGA
>JAITJA010000138.1 GCA_031279175.1 Odoribacteraceae bacterium | reverse complement strand
GCCACGCGTTTACCTATGCCGACGAGAGTAATGCCTACATCCGGTCGCACGCGAGCGACACCATCCGCGCAAGTGTCCTGCGCGGGAACGATACCCTACTCGTGAAGCTTCCCGTCGGGAGCGACGGATTGCTGGGGATCTACTGGAACTTGAAGGATGAGCTTGAATATTCCGTCCGTCGCTACTCCTTTATCGCCGCCATACCCGCCGGGTGCAAGACGGGCGTCGAGCGGATCAGCGGCTACATCAAGCAATTCAAACTTTTCAAAGACCCCGAGGCGCTCAAGTCCATGGGCGGGTTTATCGCCATCGGCAGTATCTTCCCCGACAGCTGGCACTGGCCCTCCTTCTGGGAGATGACCGCGTTGCTCTCCATTATTCTCGGGATCATGAATTTGTTACCGATACCGGCGCTGGACGGCGGACATGTCCTCTTCCTCTGCTACGAGTTAATCACCCGCCGCAAGCCCAGCGACAAGTTTCTTGAAAGGGCACAAGTCGCCGGGATGATTTTCATCCTTCTCCTGCTGGTCTTCGCGAACGGCAACGATCTCTTCAAGTGGATCACCGGCTAAAAGTCTCCTCGATCATCCTTTTACTGCTCTTGCCGGGCCTCGACGGGGTGCGCGCGCGGGAGCGTCATCGCGTGATCTTTTACAACGTGGAGAATCTTTTCGATACGCGAGACGATCCCGATACCCTCGACGACGAATTTACCCCGATGGGAAGCCGGCACTGGACAAGAGAGCGCTATAGTATAAAAATCAAGCAGCTCTCTACCGTTATCACCGCCGCGGGAGGAGACTCCCTGCCCCTTTTCGTCGGTCTCGCCGAGGTAGAGAACCGCCGCGTACTGCTGGATCTCGTCGAGCGCACCGCTCTCTCCGATGGCGACTACGGGGTGCTGCATGTCGACTCGCCGGACCCGCGAGGGATTGACGTGGCGTTGCTTTACCGGAAGAAATATTTCCAGGTACTGGATCTCGAGGCGCTCCCGGTACACCTGGACAAGGATGGCAACACGCGCGACATCCTTTATTGCCGGGGAGTCCTGCAACTCACGGACACGCTTCATCTTTTCGTCTGTCATTTCCCGTCAAGGATCGACGGGAGGATATACAGTGATTGGAAACGGGAACGCGCCGCCAGGGTCATCCGGGAAGCAGTCGACGCGATACAACAAGCAAACGAGGATGCCGCGATCATCATCATGGGCGACCTGAACGGGGCGGCGAACACGTGGGAGCAACGGGTCATGCGCGCGCGGTTCCCCGGTAAACGCCTCTCTCCCTCCACGCTTTATTATCTCACGGGGCGGTCCCGATTGGCCGCGATCGGAAGCTATCGCTATCGCGGGCAGTGGGAAACGATTGATCACCTGATTGTCTCCGGTGTTTTATTGAATGGCGACTACGCGTGGCAGACCGAACCGCGCGCGCGGATTTTCGTGAAAGATTTCATGCTGGAGGAAGATAAAACACATTACGGGAACAAGCCCTTCCCCACCTACCGCGGCCCTGTCTACCTGGGAGGGTTTAGCGATCACCTCCCCGTCTACCTGGATCTCTCCAACGACCACGCGCCGGGCGAGGGAGGAGAGAGCTTCCCTCCTGTTTCCCCCTCTCCCCGGGGAGTTTAATCTTCCCGGTCAAACCCGGAATCGGGCGATTCAATACCTCTCCCCCTCGTCGAGCATCGCGTCCTCGGCGGGATCATCCGTTCCCATCGCGTTCAATGCCTCGAGATCCAGTTCGGGGCGTTTCCCCCGGGCGGGCCTCGTGAAGCGCGTACGCGTCGGGACATTCTTCGTGAAATAGCCCCCCATCTTCAGGAACATCGCCCCGGACAAAGGCCCGGGAGAGGGCATCACCCCGCCCGCGTAATCCACGCGATCGCCGGCCTCGGCCGTCGCGTCGAACGTGAACGTGAAGCGCGTCGCCTCGAAATACTTCCCCTCTCGACTGACAAACCACTGGTTGTCCCACGTGCCCAGGCGCGTCGTGTTGCCGGTAGCCGGGTTAAAGTTCTCGAGAAAGTGATACGGCCCCGAGTACCAGCGCGCCGACGGCTCTTTCCCGTTATTATCCGCCGCGTCCAGCTCAACGCGTCGCCACTCGGCGATAAAGATCCACTCCTGCCCGTCGTGAAACCACGTCTTGTAGAGCGACGAGCCGGGGAACTTATCCTGGCGCGGGTGGGGGCGCACGCGGGTCAGCATCTTGTAGACCTTTCCCGCCTGCCACGGGTAGCGCGCGAAGCTTTGCCCGCCGGAGCCCTCGCCACCGAACTTCGTGTAGGTGATATTCTCCCGTTGTCCCGGCTTGTTATTTACACGCGTCAGCCGCGGGGCGTACTTCCCCATCAGCGAGGGATTATCCGTGCGATAGGCCGACCAGACGGAGAAGAGCACCCGCCGTTCCCGTTCCGAGTTTACCTGTATCCCGGCGTATCCCTCGCCAAAGCCGTTACACATGAAATAAGAGCCGATGACATCCTGGCCTTCCGGGACAAAGACCTCGCTATAAAAGTACTCCATGTCGCCGGCGGGCATCTCCGGCCGGAGATGTACCGACGGGCCGCGTCGTCCGAAATGCGCGTTTGTCGACGGCACGAAGTTCAGTCCCGCCCGCGTCGCCTCGCCCCAGGCCAGTAGCGACGGGAAGCGGAAATAATACGCCCCTTGTCGTTCCCCTGTCGCCTGCAGGTCGACGCGCACCGTGTTCCCGGCATTTCCCGCGGCCACTGCCGGCAAGCGCGCGGGGGTAAGCGTCAGCGTGTCGGCGTCATTCTCCTTGTCATAGCGATACTCGCGGACACTCGCGACCGCCTCGTTCACGCTCACCGTCACGCGCAAGGCATTGGGTTGTCCAGCGCCCCCTCCCGAGCAGCCGCGCAACGCGAGACGCAGTTCGCCGTCGCCCTTAACGTTAAAATAGATACTATACACCGTCGCGGCCTCCGTCCACCTGCCGGTGCCGTCGTTAGCGTTAAGAGCCCGTCGCTCGCGCGTCCCCTGGACGTAAGCATTCGCGTGGACGGGGATATCAAAGAGTCGCGGGAGGTCGTCGACCGTCGTCGCGAGAAAAGAAAAGGCGACGAGACATGTCGCGAAGAGCAAGTTGATTTTCTTTTTCATGATCATAAAGTTTAGTGTTTCAAATATCATTTACCGGGTTGCCGTCGGACTGCCACGCGAAGTAGCCCGGGAAAAGCGCGCGCGCGTCCACCGGGTGCTTGAAGAGACCGTAGACCGCCGATCCGCTACCGGTCATCGAGGCATACGCGGCCCCTGCCTCCAGCAGCCGCTCCTTGATCTCGCGCACCTCGGGCACGCGTGCTGCCACGACCTCCTCGAAACAATTTTCCACCCCTTCCCACTGCTCCACCGGTCGGCGCGTCGCCAGCGACAGATCCGCGCGTGCTGCCCGCGGCGACACCTCCCGGTAAGCCATCGCCGTTGATATCCCCCGCGGCGGCTTCACCACGACCACGCGATAAGCCTCCAGCGAGAGGTCGACCGGCTCCATCACCTCCCCCCTTCCCCGCGCCGCGACGGGTTGCCCGGAGATAAAGAAAGGGCAATCGCTCCCGAGCCGCGCGGCATATTCCCGCAGTCGTTCCTCCCCCAGCTTCAGGCCGCAGAGCGCGTCCAGCCCTTTCAGCGCGAAAGCCCCGTCCGCCGATCCGCCTCCCAGCCCGGCGCCTGCCGGGATCAGCTTGTGCAGGTGAACGCGCGTCGACGGGAGGTCAAACTCCTTTGCCAGCAGCCGGTAGGCCCGCGCGACGAGATTATCCGCTATCGCCCCCGCGTCGCCCCCCGTGCAGCGGAGAAAACACTCCCCTCGTCCCGCGACGAGGTTTATCTCCAGGACGTCCCGCAAGGCAACCGGGTAGAGTATCGTTTCAATGTCGTGAAAGCCATCGGGTCGCCGACCAGTGACGAACAGGCCCACGTTAATCTTGGCATGAGGATAAAGTATCATGTGTCAAAGCTCTTGGAACGCGAATATAGAGGCTATAAACGGATTTCCACGATTTAATCCTACATTTGCCCGGACTTAAAATCAACGCGCCATGTGGGATCTACTGCAAGAATGGGATAAATCGCTCTTCCTGGTGATAAACGGGATACACGGACCGTACGGGGATCATTTCGTGGGACTCTTCGCGGCCAAGATGACGTGGGGGATCATGTACGCCACCATCCTTTTCGTCCTGTGCAAGAACTTCAACTGGCGGGGGGTGCTCGTCGCCGCGCTCGCCTTCGTGTTACTCATTGTTCTCTCCGACCAGCTCGCCAGCACGTTACTTCGTCCCCTCTTCGCGCGCCCGCGGCCTTCCCGCGCGGAAGATCTCGAGGGCCTTGTCCACCTGATTGGCGGACGACGCGGGGGCGCTTTCGGCTTCCCCTCGGCACACGCGGCCAACACCGCGGCGCTCGCCACCTTCATCATCCTCTTCTTCCGCCGCCGTTCGCTTGCCCTCTTCTTTATCGCCTGGACGCTCGCCACCTGCCATGCCCGCGTCTATGCTGGCGTGCATTATCCTGGTGACGTGCTTGCCGGCATCCTCGTTGGCGTCTTCTCCGGGCTTACCATCCACGCGGCATACCGCCTCCTTGTTTCTCGCCTCCCCGTCCTCGCGCCCCGCGGCAAGATCACGCGCGCCCCGTTCGTCCCTCTCGTCCCCCTCGTTGGCCTGCTCACCGTTGCCGTCATTGCCCTCTACAGCCTCTTCCCGTCATGATGGCCGGACGCTCGAACACGCTCGCGCACCTCATGGCCCTCGCGACCGCCATCGTCTGGGGCGCGACCTTCGTCTCCACGAAGATCCTCCTTGATCACGGCCTCACCCCCGGCGGGATCATGCTCTATCGCTTCCTGATTGCCTACGCGCTCATCCTCCCGTTTGCACCGCGGGGAGAACGGGCGCGAAATCCCCGCGACGAGCTACTCTTTGTCGCTCTCGGCGTTACCGGGGGCTCGTTTTACTTCATCACCGAAAACGCGGCGCTCGGGCACACCCTGGCTTCTCACGTCGCGATCCTCGTCTGCACGGCCCCACTCTTCACCGCCCTCCTTGCCCGCGCCTTCCTCCGCGAGCGCCTCAAACCGCTGCACTGGTGGGGGTCTATCATTGCCATGACGGGCGTTATTGTCGTCGTCTTTAACGGGCGGATCGTGCTACAACTCGATCTCGTCGGCGATATACTAAGCCTTGCCGCGGCCCTCTCGTGGGGATGCTACACGGTGATCGCCCGTCGTCTCGACAACCGCTACTCGACGCTTTTCATTACCCGCAAGGTCTTCTTCTACGGCCTGCTCACGTTGCTCCCCTTCTTCTGTTTCGTGCCGGAGCGCGCCGGTCTCCCGGTACTCCTCTCCGCTCCCGTGCTATGGAACCTGCTCTTTCTCGGGGTACTTGCCTCGTTTGCCTGCTACATTCTCTGGAATCGCGCGATCAAGCAACTGGGGGCCACCCGCGCCAGCAATTACATCTATCTCAACCCCGTCGTCACGCTCGTCACCTCCGCCATCGTCCTTTCCGAGCGCGTCACGCCGCTTGCCATCGCCGGGGCGCTCCTGATCCTCGCCGGCGTTTACCTTGGCGAGCGACAGCCCGGGAGAGAGCGCTCCTGATCCCGCGCGTCCCGATTTTATCACTACCTTTACAGCCAAAAGAGGATACACATGTTTGTTTTTTTATACACTACCTGCATCGCCTGCTATCACGCGGCGATACGCGCCCTCGCCCCTTTCCACGCGAAAGCCGCGGCGTGGGTCGACGGCAGGAAAAACCTCTGGAAGCAAATCGATGCCTTCGAGCGCGGCGAGGGACGGTTGGCGTGGTTTCACGTTGCCTCGCTGGGCGAGTTCGAGCAGGGATTGCCGCTGATCGAGCTCACGCGGGAACGAGAGCCGGGCACGCGGATCGTCGTGACCTTCTTCTCCCCGTCTGGCCACGAGGCCCGGGCGCGCCACGCGAGTATCGACGCTGCCTTCTACCTCCCGCCGGAGTCGCGTCGGAATGCCCGTCGTTTTCTCCGCGCGATCCGTCCTGACGTCGTCGTGTTCGTGAAATACGAGTTCTGGTATCATTACCTGCACGCGCTCCGTGACGCGGGCGTCCCCACCTACCTGCTCTCGGCGCGTTTCCGTCCGGGGCAGCCCTTTTTCCGTCCCTGGGGCGCGCTACATCGCCGGATGCTCGGCTTCTTCGAGAAAATTCTCGTGCAAGACGACGCGTCGGCGCGCCTCCTGCGTTCCGTCGGCGCGACGCGCGTGGAGGTGACGGGCGACACGCGCTTCGACCGGGTGCTGACCATTGCCGGGCAGGCCCGCGCGATCGACCGGGTGGAGCGCTTCCGGGGAGACGCCCCGCTGGTGGTCTGCGGGAGCACGTGGCCTGCCGACGAGCGCGTCCTCTCCCGCTGCATCCGGGCGCGCGGCGAGACGTGCCGCTGGGTCATCGTCCCCCACGAGGTCGACGAGGAGCGTGTCCGCGCGCTGGTCGCCCGTCTCGGGGAGGGCGTGGCGCGTTTCTCCGACGAGGTCATCGACGAGACCACCTGCCGCGTGTTGATCATCGACCGCGTGGGCCTGCTCTCCTCCGCGTACCGCTACGCGACGGTGGCCTACATCGGTGGCGGCTTCGGTCGCGGGATACATAACACGCTCGAGGCGGCAACATACGGCATCCCGGTACTCTTCGGCCCCGCGTACCGGAAGTTCGGCGAGGCCGTCGAGATGACGCGCCGCGGTTGCGCGTTCCCGGTACGCGACGCCGCGCGACTCGAACAGAAGATGCGCGAGTTGCTCGACAACCCGGCGCTCGCCGCCCGCGCGGGAAAGGAAGCTGGCATGTTCGTGCGAGAAAACGCCGGGGCCGCGGACAGGGCTTTCAACGCGATCTTCCGAGAGACGTGAGATAAAAACCGTTACCTTCCACTCGAAAGAAGCGAAAATTCTCGCCCGAAAACCGCGAAAAGACGCATGTCTTTCAGCGGCCATCGCGAGAGAAAATTACAAGAAACTCCATCTATTACGAAAACACCCGCGGGGCTTCACTCCCTATTCATCTCCTTGAAGGCGACGATAAAGGTCGTGCCGACGTTCACTTCCGTTTCGAAATGGATTGTCCCGCCCATGCTCTCGACGATCCGGTAAGAGATGGGTAGTCCGAGGCCCATTCCCCCGGACTTCGTCGTGAAATTTGGTTCGGCGACACGTTCTCGCGCCTCCTCCGGGATCCCGGAGCCGTTATCCTGGATCTCGAGGATGATTTGCCCGGCGCGGCGCGCCAGCGTGACAGAGATCATGCCTGGTCGTCCCTCGGGGATACTCTGTTCCGCGTTCTTCAGCAAGTTCACCAGCACGCGGTGCACCTGCTCCTTGTCGCCGAAGAGGAAGATTCCCGGTTCGACATTCACCACCATTCTCGCCTCGTTAGCGAAAAGCCGGGCGCATCCCTCGACCCGCTCGCTAAAATTAAACCACTCGTTGGTGGCCACGGAGACCTTCGCGAAGTCGGCAAACGCGGTAGCGATCGCGGCCATGTGATCGATCTGCTCGATCAGGACGGACGAGAGATCCTCGAAGCGGGCGCGGGCGTGTTCCACGTTATTTTCCCTCATGGCGCGCTGGAGGAACTGGATATTCAGCTTCATCGGCGTCAGCGGGTTCTTGATCTCGTGTGCCACTTGCCGGGCCATTTTTTGCCAGGCGGCCTCTCGTTCCGCGCGCGAGAGTTTTCGGGCGCTCTCCTCGAGTTTATCGACCATATCGTTATACTCCTTGACGAGCGCTCCCACCTCGTCCTGCTTGTTATAGACGATCCGCTCGTTCTTCCCCCCGAGGCGCGTCCGGCGCAGTTTCTCGTTGACCATTCGCAGTGGTTTGACCATTCGCCCGGCCACCACGTGAGAGAGGAAGAGGGTAAGGATGATGACAATGATCGCCACGTTGACGGAGATGATCACGAGGAAAAAGATTTCCCTGTTCAGCTCGTCGCTCTTCGAGAAGTAGGGGATACTCAGCACGTAGCGCTTCCCGTTTTCCAGTTCCAGCGGCATGTAGACGGCCATGTACGACAGCTCGCCGACGCGTTCCTCCTGCACGAAACTATTCGCGTGTTCCCGCGTCACGCGGCGGTGTGCTTCCGGGTTCAGGAGCATCCCGTCCAGCCCCCTCTCGAAGACCAGCGGCAGGGACGTGGCGACGAGCTCCCCGCTCGTGGAATAGATATTCACGTCCACCTGTATCACGTTGGCGACGCGTTCCAGTTCCCTCGTGATACCGGGCCAGAGGGCGGCCTCCACCTGCTCGTGTTGTTCCAGCTCGCGGTTAATAATCTTCGAGAAGGTGAGCAATTCCTGTGATCGTCGTCGTTCGTATCCGGCGGAGATGGTCATGATGCTCAACCAGGTCGTGACCAGCATCAGCCCGCACACGAGCACGAGGATATTATCGCGGATACGTCTCGCGAAACTCGCGTCGCGCCGTCGCCATTCCCGTCGCCCGGCCTGGAAGAAGATGCCGTAGGAGGAAAAGAGGAGGCAGACGAGGATCGCGTAGAGGATATTCAGGCTATACGGCGCGAAGAAGCCCTTCCCGAGGCTGATGATGAAGTGTCCGGACTCCCCGACGGGGACGATCATGTGCGTGTAACCGTTCAAGTCGGTCGCCTGCACGCGCGAGTACTCCCCGTCGGGGAGCGGCAGCGTGCGCTCGTAATTATAATCCCCGTGGGAGTAGAGCAGGCGCCCGTCCCGGTACTTGGCGTACGAGTAGGGGTACATGCTCGACACCGGTCGCGCCGGTTCTCGCGAGAGGATCTGCTGGTACCCGGGGCGATCGTTCTCCATCTTCGAGTCGAAGCGGAAATAGAGCCGCGCGCTATCGTCCGGGGGGAAGTCGAAACGCCCGATATAGGTCGTGAAGCCGTCGAAGTCGTTGATGTTATAGAAAGACGTGCCGGCGACGGGGATACCGGCGGAGTCGATCAGGCGATCCCACTCCGCGGACGAGAAGCTGACCCGCCCCGCGTAGTGGTACCCGGTAAGATCCGTCAGGCGCTCCAGCAGGAAGCGGGTGACCGTCGCGTGTTCCCCCGCGCGCACCAGCGAGTCCAGCGCGCGGGAGCGTCTTACTTTCTGGTCGACCTCCGCGAGCTTTTCCTCGAACGACTCGTCGCGTTCGCGGATGATCTCGTCGGCAAAATTCGCCCTCACGACCCATTCCCGTTGCATCTCGCTTGCCCGGGAGAGGCCCGTGGTATACATCGACACGAGCACGATGGTCACGAGGGAGATGATCTTCCGCGCGTCGCCCTTCACCGCGTACGCGTTCATGATCAAGAGCCCGTGCAGCAGCAGCGCGAAGAGGCATCCCTGCCACGCGACCGGCAGGTCGAACAGCTCGCCGGCCAGCGCGAAGCCGCACCACGCCACCACCGTGCCGACGATCGTCTCCCGCGCCGGGAAGAGGTGGGCGAACTGGCGGATGCTGCCGCCTACCAGCACCAGGTATCCCATCGCGCCGATGATCAGCGTCACGAACGCCACGATCGAGGAGGCGTCCACGTGCATGACGCGGGCGACGTTCAGGCTGATGAGGGTGTTACTGATCAACGAGTCGATGGAATAGCCGAGGATGTTCATGTACGCGAACGTGAAGGCCAGCAGCGAGAACATGAAGAGGTAACGACGGCGCGCCGACACCCATTCGGCCCGGAAGTACTGGAAGGTGATGTAGAAGAAGTGGACGGCGCAGAAGATCGAGATAAACAGGTCGCCCACCGGCCAGGCCAGCCGCCAGCTTGTCAGGCGCGTCTGGTAGAGCGCGAGGTCGTAGAGCGACCGGGGCACCCGGAAGTAGCGCGTGACGCAGCAGATGAGCGAGAAGATGACCAGGAACAGGAGCATGCTCGTCAATCGCCCCCGCGCCGTCGACGCGCCGGCAAGCAAGAGCTTGTAGACGTAGAAAAGCAGGTAGAGCGCGAAGGTGTACAGGGCGAGCACCAGGTAGTTGGGGCCGCGATCCACCTCCACCACCTCCTCGTCCACGCGGAAGAGCGGCGCGCCGTGGCGGTCGCGGAGGACGATACCGCCGGGCGCGTCGCTTTCCAGGATGTGCACGCGACTGGATCCCAGCGCCGGGTTGACGTGATTCTTCACGTAGCGGTTCGCGTGCGGGTAATCGTCCTGGATAAAGATCAACGCGAAGTAATCCAGGTTGCCCTCCGACCGTCGCCGCGCGTCGTAATACGCGTTATTGATCCGCTTCACCCCGTTGCCCTCGTTCAAGGCGTCGTAGAGGCCGGGGATACCGACGCGCTCGTTGTTCCAGTAGAGCAGCTGCCGATCCTTGAAGCAGAGCAGCGAGAACTCCTTGAATTTCCATGGCGTCCAGTGTGGTTCGCGTTCCCCGCGCAGCTCGGCGAGCATCTCGTCGGCCCATCGTTCCTCGCGATGCAGTCCCCGCTCGAAGGCCTCCAGCCGTTGCCGGTCTGAACTCGGCGCGAATATCGATTCCCATAACGACGCCACCGCGACAAGGGCGGTAGCCAGCAATAATACAAACACTATCTTTTTCATGGCCTGGAATTACTCGTGGTGATAGGCCTCGCCGCGGGCGATCGTCATCGCCCTGTAGAGTTGCTCGAGGAAGATGACCCGCGCCATCTGGTGGGAGAAGGTCATGCGCGACAAGGAGAGCCGCTCGTTCGCCCGCTCCCGGACGCGATCCGAGAAGCCGTACGCGCCTCCCGTCACGAAGACGAGCCGTCGACCTTCCTGGATTTTCCGCGAGAGGTAGGCCGAGAATTCTACCGACGTGTATTCCGCGCCGCGCTCGTCGAGGAGCACGACCGTGTCCCGTTCGTCTACCCGCGAGAGGATCTGCTCGCCCTCGCGCTCTTTCAGCAGGCTCTCCGTCAGGCCTCCCGCGCGCTTTATCCCCGGGATGACGCGCGTCTCGAGGGAGATGTAGAATTTTAACCGCCGCGCGTATTCGTCAAGGGCTTCTTGCAGGTACGCGGCCGTCGTCTTCCCGATCATGAGCAAACATATCTTCATCTCGTTAAACTTTTGAACGAAAGTACAGCTTTTTTCCGGCCTCCCTTCTCGATAAATAAAAAAACTCCTACATTCGCGGTCACGAATACGTTTTGAAGATTACTAATCAAGAGGTCCTATAGCTCAGCTGGTCAGAGCACCTGACTCATAATCAGGGGGTCCTTGGTTCAAGCCCAAGTGGGACCACGAAAAGTCGCGATGTTTCGCGGCTTTTCTCGTTTCCACGCTCTCGCTCTCGATTCCACGCTGCTAATTGCCGCTTCCTACACGTTGTTTCATGCTTCCTACACGTTGTTTGGTGGGTCCGTCACGGTGACAATGGCTTCTGTCACGGTGACAATGGCTTCTGTCACGGTGACAATGGCTTCTGTCACGGTGACAATGGCGTCTGTCACGGTGACAATGGCC
>JAITJA010000124.1 GCA_031279175.1 Odoribacteraceae bacterium | reverse complement strand
TGTTGGGTGCTGCCGGGGCTATGGAAGCTATCATTTGTGTCCTGGCCGTGAAGAATGATATAGTGCCGCCGACTATAAATTTCCATACCCTCGACCCGGAGCTTGACCCAGGATTGAATTTCACGTTCAACAAGGCCCAGGAGAGGAAAATAGATGTTGCCATCAGCAACACGTTCGGCTTTGGCGGACATAACGCTTGTATCGTGTTCAAGAAATAACCCCTAAAATGAATAGTAGTGGTTGGTAAGATCATTCAATCCATAGAGCTTTACCTGCATAGGAAGGAGAAGTTTTATGGATTGTCTTTTTCAGATCTCGGGTTTATCCCGCGCAACAAGGGGCTATATGCTATGGCCCTGCTACACAAGTCCGCATCGAAGTACACGAAGAGTGGAAACATCCTGAACTACGAGCGGTTGGAGTTCCTCGGGGATGCTATCCTGGGGGCGATCATCGCCGAGATCCTTTACAAGTTTTTCCCGAAACAGGACGAAGGGGAGTTGACGCGCTTACGTTCTAAGATCGTCAGTCGAGAGTCATTGAACGATATCGCTATCCGGATAGGGTTCGACAAGGAGGTCGTCGCCAAGTCGGACATCTCCAAGAATAAACACATCTACGGGGACGTGTTCGAGGCTTTCACCGGGGCGATCTATCTCGACCAGGGGTACGTGATGACGAAGCGCTTCGTGGAAACCTATATCTTCCCCCGGTACGTCAACTTGCAAGAGCTGGTGTATGTTGACAAGAATTATAAAAGCCGCCTCATCGAGTGGGGGCAGAAAAATAAGGTGGAGTTAAGTATTAATACCGTAGAAACTCACGCCGGTCGCCGATCGAAGTTCATCAGCACCATCTCCATCGACGAGAAGGTTATGGGGAAAGGAACCGGCTCTTCCAAGAAAGAGGCCGAGCAACACTCCGCCGAGATCGCTATCCGTAGGATACAAGAAAAGGGGAAAGGAAAGGGTCGCGTAGAGATATAGTATAGATCATGTGCGCGATTCCCCCTACTAAAAAAATCATCATCATTGGCGCCACTTCCGGCATCGGGAGGGAATTAGCGTTGCTCTACCTGTCGCACGGCCATGCGGTTGGCCTCACGGGACGGCGTGCGGAACGACTGGCCGAGATCAAGGAACGTTTCCCCGGGCAAACATACAGCAAAGTGATGGACGTGCAGTCGGTGGAGTGCACGGCACTCCTTGACGAGTTGATCCGCGAAATGCAGGGGGTCGACCTGATTGTATACAATGCGGGCGTGGGTGCGGAGACGGCGGCGCTGTCGCCGGACGTCGAGATGGATACTCTCTTTACCAACGCGGTTGGTTTTACACGCCTTGTCGTTCATGCCTACAACTATTTCAAGGAGAACATCCTCCCCGGGCAGATTGCAGTCATCAGTTCCGTGGCAGGGATAAAGCCTCTCGGGCAAGTTCCCGCCTATAGTGCGACGAAGCGCTACATGACACATTACGTCTCCTGCCTGGCCCAGAGAGCGCGGCGAGAGCGTATTCCCGTCGCTTTCACCACAATTCTCCCCGGCTTTATTCGCACGGAGCTATTGCGCCGCGATTATCCTCTTTCCATTTCACTTGCCAGGGGCGCACGCCTTATCTTTAAGGCTATCGAGAAGGGGAAACGTATCGCGATTCTTCCTACCCGCTGGCGTCCCATCATGCTCCTTGCCCGCCTGATCCCCGCTCCCCTGTGGGAAAGAATGTAATCCTATCGGGTAGGGAGGGAAGGTGATTTTCCCTCTTGTATGATACGTGGAGTAAAAAGAATCGGGGAACATGTTAGCTCATGCGTAAGCCATGATGGCCCAGGTGCGTTTCGTCGTTGTGACCGGCATCAAGTGAGATAACGCGACGACTTCCGCCCCGCTTTTTTTCCTGCCGTGTACGGGAAAATCTCGTACATTTGCGTCATGATCGACCAGGCAACCGTCCAAAAGATATTCGATGCGGCAAACATCCTCGAGGTAGTTTCCGGTTTCGTGAGCCTCAAGCGCAGGGGTACGAATTACGTGGGACTCTGCCCATTTCATAATGAAAAGACAGGATCATTCAATGTCTCCCCGGAGCGTGGCATCTACAAGTGCTTCGGCTGCGGGAAAGGTGGGAATGCCGTCAACTTCATCATGGAACACGAGCAGATGTCCTACGTGGAGGCACTCAGATACCTGGCGGCAAAGTACGGTATTCCCGTCGAGGAGCGCGAACTGAGCGAGGAACAAAAGCGCGAACGAGGAGAACGGGAAAGCATGCTCGTCGTCTCGTCGTACGCGAAAGAATACTTCATGGATCAACTGCACCGTACCGACGAGGGGCGATCTGTCGCGTTGAGTTACCTCCGGCAGCGCGGCATCCCTCTGGAGATGATCGACAAATTTGGGATAGGATATAGCCCAGTTGCACGTGACGCCTTTTCTCGTACGGCCCTTGAGAAGGGATACAAACAAGAATACCTCATCAAGACGGGGTTATGCGTCGAAAAAGAGTACGGCCTCGTTGACCGCTTCCGCGAGCGGGTAATCTTCCCGGTGCTGGACATCGCCGGGAAGGTAATTGCCTTCGGCGGGCGGACCATGTCCTCCGACAAGAAACTGGCGAAATACGTAAACTCGCCCGAGTCCGAGATCTATCACAAGAGTCAGACACTCTACGGCATCTATCACGCGAAAAAAAGTATCGTGCAGCAAGACCGTTGTATCCTCGTCGAGGGATATACCGACGTGATCTCGTTCCACGCGCGGGGGATCGAGAACGTCGTGGCCTCTTCCGGAACGGCCTTGACCGTGGAGCAGGCTCGCTTGATCCGTCGCCTCACCCCCAACGTGACAATCATTTACGATGGAGATCCCGCGGGGATCAATGCCTCGCTACGGGGAATAGACCTTTTGTTAGAACAGGGATTGAACGTGCGGATAGTGCTTCTCCCGGAAGGCGAAGATCCCGACTCCTTCGCCCGCGGGCATACATCGTTGGAGCTATCGGAGTTTATTGCTCGCGAGGAGACGGATTTTATCTCCTTTAAGACCCGCCTGTTGCTGGGTGATGCGGGGGGAGATCCGATCAAGCGCGCCGGAGTGATCACCGATATCGTCAGGAGTATAGCCAAGATTCCCGACAACATTATACGCTCGGTGTATATCCGGGAGACGGCCATGCAGATGGAGGTAGAGGAGCAGGTACTCTGCGCGGAGATCACCAAGATCCACCGGCAAGGACCGGAACGCCCCCCCGCCATCCCCGTCGCCCAGGGAACACGGCCTGCCGTCCCGGAAACGCTCCCGGTTCCGGTCTCCCCGTGCGACGTTGAGGAGCGGGCATTAATCCGTTACCTGTTGTTATACGGAACGTTGGAATTGGACGGGGAAACGGGCGAAGAAGAGGTGTCGCGGGCGGCAACCGTCGGCGAGTTTATCATCCGCGAGCTGGAGGACGACGAACTGACACTGCTTAACCCCCTTTACAACACGATTCGCGAGGAATACCAGAAACAACTCGCGTCCCCATCGTTTCTTCCCGCGCGCCACTTTATCGCCTACCCCGACGAGCGGGTAAACGCGGAGGTTGCCGACATCCTGAGCGACCCTTACGAGCTAAGTAAACTCTGGAGCCGGCAAGGAAACCTCGTGGAGAGCGAGCAAATGAAGCTGGTAGACTTCCTCCCGAAGGTACTCAACAACTACAAAATGCGCCGCCTGGAGATACTGATCCTCGATATAAATAACCGTATTCTCGAGTTGCAAAACGACGGGAACGCTGAGGAGATTGTCGAATGTATCAAACGGAAGAAGGCACTCTACGACCTTCGCGGGCGGCTTAGCCAGGAACTTGGACGCACGGGAGTGAGATAAAAACCGCACCCACAATCCATTTTCAGAATCAGCGTGATGGAAGATCCGTTGAAAAAAAACAGGAAGGAAGTGAAACCTTTCCTTCACATTGCCCGTTCATGGTGTAGAAAATGAAAACGCGATCGTTTCCATTGAAGTTTTAGAGTGTGTGTGCTGACAATCAAAAATAGTTTCGGGTCTTTCTAATTTGCCAATTAGAGGTTCGTTGCACGCGGTGTTCTGTCGAAAGAGGGATACCTGCGTGAAAATTGATTTTTATCGCACCACTTTACAACTTGAAAAGGTGTGTGTTTTGAATCAAATGTAATCTTTTAATGAAGTAGAAAATGAGAAAAAGTATGAATGTTTCTAACCTCGCGTGCCTCGTTTTGTTAGCGCTGGCACTTGGTTCTTGCAAGAAAGAACAGACAGAAAGTACGGCTACCGGTTCGCTCGTGACCCGGATAGTATTTGAAGGATCGGCGGGAACGAGAGCTGCCACTTCGACCGCCATCCCCGAGACCAAGTGGGACAACATCAAGCAGATACAACTGTTTCTGTACGAAGAAGCTACTGGATTGATCAAGTTCTCGGACGTTTTTACCCCGCCAACTTCTGGCGGGACCTCGTACACGAAAACCTGGTCTATGATCCCGGAAGGGAACTACCAGTTAGTGCTGGTCGCGAACGCCAATAGCGCTTCGGACGCAATACAGACAACGATCTCCGGTGTTACCGCCCCGTTAGCATGGACGGGAATGAATGTCCGTAATTTTGCTGCGGACGCTCTTGGGATCCACTACCAGCCACTGGCCGGCGGTTTCCCTTCGAACATTAACACGGCTTTACCTCCCTCCCACACGCTGAAGCCATATGTTGCTCCATCTGAAATCTTTATGGCCTATTCTCCCAGTGCCGTGAAGATCGAATCCGGCAAGAAAACCACACTCTCCGGCGCCTTGAACCTGAAGCGGGATGTCTCGTTAATGCGCTTGCGCTTACGCACCAATGACAAGAGCAAGGGATTTGATAACACGCAAGTGGATTTCGCGCACGCCGATGCATCGATACTGATCTACACGCTGCCCAACAAGATCGGAATCCACAAGGAAAACGGTGGTGTATCGAACACGTCAGATGAGAAAGCCGTTCTTGTTGCTGCCCACGGTGCGAGCACGTTCCTCAACAGCGACCCCTCCTCCGGGTATGACCCGAAGGTAATCATCTCCGGGGATTTTTCCCTTTGGCGTGACATCGTGGTGTTCCCGAACGACGGTGGGAGAAAAAGTGGTGCAACCCAATCTCCTGCTCAACGGTACTACGTTGTGGTCACCGGTCGCGCCCCCGCGGGGCATGTCTTAAGTGACCAGACCAAGGTCCCTACAGGAGGTGCGCTTGTTGCCTGGGCTGGTCTTGTGGAAGACTACTTCTCACCGAACCTCATACGTGAGTTAAACCTCACGTTGTCTTCCGGCGGTAGCCTCACCATTCCCTCCACGCCAACCAAAGAAGGAGGATTGGAAATTGAGATCTCCGCACCCCTACCGTGGGATACCAATCTCACGAACACGGATATGGAATTATAAGCCATCGACCTGTCAACATAGAGAGAGGATGACGCGCGACATGAAGTCCGCGTCTCCTCTTTCTCGGCAGGTAATAGGGGGGAATCTTAGCGTTATTTCACGAGAATATAAAACATGAACATGAAAAAAAAGAGGCTTCTCTTTGTATTCCTGGCAGGCGTCGCGGTCGCGTACTTGTGCGTTTCGTGCACGTATGATTATTTCGTGGACGAGACGAACTACAGGATTTTCGTCCCCGAAGTAGCGAGCGGTGCGGTCAAGGGCTGTTACGTGGCAGTATACAACGAGGCCGGTGCGCTGGTGAGATCGCGCTCGACGGGAGTATCTGACGATCCGCGCGCGAAGACCGGCGTCTTTGCCTTTCGGCTCCAGCCCGGGAAATACACGGCATATTGCTATGCCAACGTGGATGACCTGCAGATTGTGGAGGCTGCCTCCGCGGACCAAGCCTTTATCTCCATGAAGCCGGTCAACGCACGCGACAGCCACGCCTACGCGTTACCACCGGAGGTCGTTTTCCAGAAGCTCACCCCCGAGATTGGCAACCGTTTCGAGCAACGTGTAGACACCACGTCGTTGGAGAGATACGTCGGGAGGATCACCGTCCGATTCAAGAATATTCCCGTCTCCCTTCCCGACGTGATGCGCGTGCAATTAGAAGCAGACGGGGTTGCGACACGACAATACTTTAGCCGGGATACGCTTACCTCCCGGTTCACGGAACAGGACTACATTTTCGACGAATCGCTCGCGACGCCAGGAAAACCCGGTGGAGAATGGGAGGTAGATCATTACTACTTTCCCTCGATTCCAGATCAATTGACACGCCTGACCATCCGCTTCCTCAACGCGTCCGGCGGCGTCTTGAACGAGATACCGGTGGAGGTGATGGACACGAAAACAGTTCGTCCGCTACCCTTGCTGCACGGGCGGCGGATCATTCTTGAGATAGACAGCTACATGATCATAGGGATAGGATTAACGGGATGGGACGAAGATATCGACCATTCCGGCAGGGAGATATAAACAAACCAAGGAAAATGAAATTATTTTACACACATGTAATAGTAACCTGTGCCCTCCTGCTCGCTCTGGCGGGAAATGCCGGCGCACAAGCGATAAAAACAAACGTGCCCTTCTGGTTGACGGGATCGCCCAATATCGGGCTTGAATTTACCATCACGCGCCAAGTGACGATCGACGGGGAGGTGTTATGGATGCCCTACATGTTCAAGAAGCACGAGGAGGTCTTTCGCGTTATGATGGCGAGCGTCGAGTACAGGTATCACCTGAATCCCTCCTATTACTACACGAATGACTCATGGGACGGCTTTTACGTCGGCCCTTACGCCCTCTACGGGCAATTCAACATTGGGCTACTACGTCAACACGACCTGGAGCGCTCCTTCCGGCGTTCCGGCTGGGGTGTTTCGGGAGGAGTATCCACGGGATACAAATTCTACCTCTCCCCGCGTTTCAAGATAGACGTGAACATCGGGTTAGGATACGCGCACTTGCAATACAACAAGTACAAGCTTGGTGGAGAGTACGCCAGCTTCCCCTTGGAACAGAAGGCCACCAAGGCATGGGTAGGACCAACGAAGTTCGGGGTATATCTGATATATAATCTATTCCGCTGATCATGAAGAACACCATCAAGCGCCTTCTCGCCGCCTTCCTGCTCGCGACTCTCACCCTCGTTACCGCAAGGGCGCTGCCCGACGAGGAGATCCCGAGAGAGAAAAGCGCCGCGGAAAGAAGAGCCGACAGGCGATTCCTCGGGCAGAATTTCAACGGGGCACTCTCCCTGTACAAGAAAGTCATGGAGAGGGAACGCGACTCGGAAAAGAAAGCGATACTTTGTCTCAAGGTTGCCCGTCTTTACGCGATGGTGCGGGATCATGCCTCCGCTGCTCACTACTTCGGCCTCTACACGGACGCGGGGAACGAACTGCCCTCCGCGTCGGACATCCGCGACTACCTCGACGCGCTACGCTTCCTCGGGGAGAGGCAGAAAGCCGAGGCCGTTTGTCTGCATTACGCCTACGAGAACGCGTATAGTCGCAACCAGCGATACCGGAACGCTCTCAACGCGCTGACGATGCAATACGACACGATCGCCTCGGATTACATCGTCATCCCCACGCGGGCCAATACCACGAGATCGGAATACTGGGTCGGGAGTTTCAAGGGCCGTCCCTTCCACGCTGCCAGCAGGAGCAATCTCAACGCGCCGGGAAAGATCTTTTTTCACCGCACGCGCTATCGTCTCCTCGATAATCCCGCGTATTATCTCCAGCGAGATCTCAACAGGCATTTTGCTGATGTCCCCAGGGAACTACAATGCGGGCCGGTAAGCTTCACCCCGGACGCGCGGCAGATGGTCGCCACGGAAATCATCTATAGTAAGAACGAACGCGTGCGTATTGATGAGGGGAGAGACCTCACGTTGAGGACGCGCCTCGTCTACTCCTCCGTTAGCAAGACCATGGATCGCTTCTCTCGCTTTACCCCGCTCTTCCAGCAAGAAGAGGGGAGTTCGTACGCCCATCCGTTCTTCTTCGACAACGGTAACGCCATCCTCTTTACCTCGGACATGCCCGGCGGGTACGGTGGTTTCGACCTCTATCTCTCCATCCGCGACGAGGATGGCGAGTGGGGCTATCCCCTCAATCTCGGGCCTACCGTCAACACCGAGGGAGACGAGATCTTTCCTTTGCTCTTTGAAGACGAATTGTTCTTCTCCTCTAACGGTCACCTCGGGTTGGGCGGTTACGACCTCTTTCGCGCCCGGTTTTCCGCGGCCTCTGTCGTTCCGAACTCCCTCTATCATCTCCCTTATCCCCTCAACACCTCCTACAACGACTTTAACATCTACCCGATCGACCAATCCTCGGGCTACATCGCGTCGGACAGGAACGAGAAGGAAAAGGACAACATCTTTTTCTACCGGAAGCGGGGAGAAAATCTCGCCCCGGATCTTGATCGCACGGAGCAATCCCTCCTCAACAGCGACTCCACCCCGGAAGAGGTCATCCTTGGTCAGGAGGTCGAGAAAGAGCTGCTTGACATCGTCTACTTCGACTTTGACAAGGTGCGGGTCAACAGCGAGGCGGTGCACGTTCTGCGGAATCTCCTTAAAACGTACGGCAAGGAGCTTGCCGGGCTACATATCATCGGGTACGCCGACGAAATGGGGAAGGACGATTACAACCATAGTCTCTCCATCAAGCGCGCCCGCGCCGTTGCCGAGTGGCTACGCGAACACGACGTACTTTGCCACATCTCCGTCGAGGGAAGGGGAAAGATCGTACTCCCGCGCGAGGTACGCCGGCAGGAAACAACCTTGTCGGAAACAATCGCGCGCAATCGCGATGCACGCCGCGTGGAGATATACCTGATACTCGAACAAATCGATAGTAAATTAAATAGATAAAATCATGAAAAAAAGATTTTTCATCCTCACACTACCTCTTCTTTTCCTTGCAAACGGGCTTTTACTCGCCCAGTCCATGCCCGTCGTCTTTGACAAGAAGTTCGGGGAAAAAAGTAACATGCAACAAATTTGCTTCGCCGACAACAATGAGGTCGCGATCACGTTGAAGAAGGGGGAGAATATTCTCCTTTCCTGGCTCGACAGGGATGGGAAGGTCAGGTTCACGCGCGTCATGACCGGCTTCACGGAGATTAATCAACTCAAGAGAATTGGAGGGGGAAAGATTCTCGTCGCGGGACAATCGGCCCGCCCGCGTGTTGAGACGAGGAGAAAAAAGGAAGAGCCGACCGCGCGACCACTTCTCGCCGGACGGGCCATGATTATTGACCGCGACGAGCAGGTCATTGCCGATCTATACGTCGGCGAGGAGGGTGCGTCACTCCTCCAGGGTGAGGTAATCCGTTCCGGGGATCTCCTCCTTGCCGGATACGAGAAACGGCGCGACGGGAGGCGACGCGGCATCCTCATGAAGGTCAACCCCAACGGGAAAACCCTCTACAAGTACATCTCTCCCGTTGGCTCTGCCTGCATTCGCTTCGAGGTACTTGGTAGCACCGTCGAGTATGCCTGTGCCGCCTTCTCTGCCGATGGTAATGATGCTGCTTCCAGCGTCGTCCGCCTCGACAATCGCGGGAAACCTTATTATACTACCCTCCTCCCGGCCCCCGAGTTTACCTGCACCGGCATTGACGCCAGCGCGATGGACGGTTCGATGCTTGTCATCGGACATTCCCCCGTCGAGGGCGGGTTATTGTATAAGATACGGCCGGAAGGGGACATCGTCTTCACGAAAACCATCGTGCCGCCGGGAGGAAAGACGACCATCGAGTACATGAATGTCTCGCGGGACGGAACGATCCTCGTCGGGGGGAATGATGACACGCACGGCTATTACATGATGCTGCGCAACGACGGGACAAGTCTCTTCGCCAGGAGAGTCGTCGGTGGTCTTTCCTGTCTCCGCGCGAACCCCGCTACCGGCGAGGGTATCGTTACCACGTTCGACGCCACGATCTCCCGCGGAACCCTCCTCAAGCTATCAGGAAGCGGGAAAGTCGACTTCGAGAAGAGCATCGACGGCAATTTCGACAACATCCGTCTCTCGCCCGCCGGCGAGGTCACGCTGCTTTCCCGCGCCGAGGGGAGAGTTAGTTTTTACTCCCCGTTTGGCGAACAACTCTCCGACGGGTACATCTCCGGGAAAAAGGCGGCAACGTACGACGGGACGCTCATCGCCACCTCCGGCGAGCTGCTTTTCTATGGCATAGATAGTCGCGTCGTCAAGCTCGGCCACGGGCTGCACGTCTCTGACGTGAAGATCACGAAGCCTGTCAACGGACTGGCGACGGCTCTCTTCACCGTCACCCTCACCGGCTTTTCTACCGATAAGGCGGGTGTCGCGTTGCCCGTGAATGTCAGCTACGAGACGCGTCCTCTCTCCGCCAACGAGACGGATCACTTCGTGCCCGTTAGCGGCAAGCTCGCTTTCGTGCCAGCGAAGGGAGAAACAAACCGCTACCAGGTCAAGCAAGACATAGAGATCCCTATCCGCGCGAACGATCGTGTCGAGGGAGTAAAGGAGTTCGAGGTTAGACTCTCCGACGTCGAAAGGGCATACCTCATCAAGCCGTCGGGCAAGGGGGTCATCGAGGATCAACAGGCCATTGTCAAGCTTATCCGCGTCGAGGACGGTATCGAGGATAGAAAAGACATCGTTTACGAGGTCGGCCTCTTCAAAACCGACGGGAAGGCGCTCGTTAACACTACCGGCACTGATATTATTCTCGACGGCACGTATGGTGACGGGACTGCCGACGCGCTTGACTTTGACATGAGCGTGCCGCCGCGGGCTGTCATCTCGCACGGGAGAAACTCCGCCACTTTTAACGTCAAAACGCTTGGTGACACGCGCTACGAGTTGCCCAAGACTGTCGTCGTCAATTTTAACAAGATTCACGCCCTCGGTGGAGCGCGCGTGTCATTCGAGGGGGCGCTACTGGGATGCCAGGGAATGATGATCGACCAGCCTGCCGTGCTCGTGGCCACGGCGCTTGGTGACAGACGGTCGAATAATAATGTCGTCTCCGGCTTTTTTAATCTTGCCCTCCGCCGTGCTTCCGACGGCGCGCTCTTGACGAACACTACCGGCGACGATGTCGTCATTCACTTTACCGTCGATCCAGACGCCACCGCCATCGAGGGGAAAGACTTCGTTCTCACGAACCAGCACGATCTCCGCGTAGACGGGAATGGTGCTCATGGTTCTGTCAATCTTTTCGGCGTGGTGCTTCACTCCACGAACGAGGATGAACGCGTCTTGAAGATGTCCATCGAAAGTGTTGTCACTCCTGCCGACGCTTTACCGGTTACCGTCCCGAACGAGGGCCGAACCGCGAGTTTCACGATCAAAAGATAAACATTCCCTCCCCCCTGCCCGGTATAGGCAGGGGGGACGTGTTTCTACACGGTTCCTCCTCTCCTCGTCGCCAATTCACGTGCCCGGGGAATGAACGGAGGTGTGGGGCGTTCCCAACGTGCCCGGGGAAAATGAATCCAGTTCCTGTTGAACAGCCGTTCATCCCTCTTCTTCTCGTCCCCACTTTAAAACTTGTCTGCCGCCCCTCCGCGTTCCCGGTGCAAGTCATGAAACGTTTGCCATCGCGGCATCGCGGCATCGCGGCAGAAAAAAATGTCGGGCAGCGCGGTCGACACAAAACATTACCTTTGAAGGCAGAGAAAAACAGGAAACGATGAATGATAAAATAATAACGACGCGAGAAGCGCGGGGAGGGCAACTGGTTATCGGGATGGCGGCATTCCTTGTGCCGTTCATGGGATCGGCGCTCAACCTGGCGTTGCCGGAGATTGGTGAGGCATTCTCGATGAAGGCGGTAACGTTGGCGTGGATCTCGACAGTTTACTTGATCTCGACGGCAACGTTGCAGGTACCTCTCGCGCGTCTGGCCGACATGGTGGGACGGAAGAAAATCTTTTGTCTTGGGGTATTGCTATTCTCGGCGTGCACGTTCGCTTGCGGACTCGCGCCGTCGACGCGTGCGTTACTGGTGGCGCGTTTCCTGGCTGGCGCGGGTAGTGCCATGATGTTCGGCACGAGCACGGCAATCCTAACGTCCTTGTTCCCGCCCGAGCGGAGGGGCTGGGCGCTGGGAATTAACGTGGCGGTAGTATACGCGGCGTTAGCGGCGGGGCCTTTTCTCGGGGGGATGCTGACGCATTACCTGGGGTGGAAAGCACTCTTTTTCTCGAGCGCGGGAGTTGGACTGCTGGTACTCCCGCTGGCACGGCGCTTTCTCCGGGGAGAGTGGGTAGAGGCGCGCGGTGAACGCTTCGACTGGACGGGTAGTATCCTCTACGGGACGGGTCTCGCGGGGGTAATTCACGGTTTCTCTACCCTGTCGACGGTGGTGGGGGTGGCGTGCTTCGTGACGGGGGCGGTATTACTCGTGCTTTTTGTCCTCCACGAGCGGCGTCACTCGTCTCCTGTCCTGGACACGCGGCTGGTGAGTGGCAACCGGGTATTCCGCGTGTCATTGCTGGCGGCGCTGGTTAATTACGCGGCGACCTCGGCGATCGCTTTCATGTTGAGTATTTACTTGCAGTACGCGCGGGGATTGGACGCGCGTCGGGCCGGGATAATCTTGATCTCGCAGGCGTGCGTGCAATCGTTATTCTCGCTGGTT
>JAITJA010000080.1 GCA_031279175.1 Odoribacteraceae bacterium | reverse complement strand
CTGTTCGACTTCCAGAACACTCCCTTCCCGAACCCGGGATACATCGCGGCGAACACCACGTTCTTCCAGTTGCAGACCCGCGCGTACCTCTTCTTCGCCACCGGTAACAACCTCTACTGGTACGATCACCTCGCGAAAACGGCCCGCCTCTTCTACACCTTCCCTGCCGGGACGGAGGTCATCAAGATGGCCGCCAACCCACAGGAATCGGAACTGGGAGCGGTACTCTCGAACGGGAAGTTCATCATCCTGAACATCGAGAACGATCGCCTCATGACTACCGACAACAAGGTCTACGAGCTGGACATCCCCGGGAAAATCGTCGACATGGAGTACAAGTACCCGAACGCGAGTACCTATAACAGTCTCTCCCGTACCTCGGCAAGCAACTGGGACTAACAACAGCCCACGCGAACAAGTTCTTTGAAATACTGGTTACACGTTTTAGCGAGCGGACGGGAGGTTCGAGCGAGCGATCCTCCCGACCGCCGCTAAAGCGTGCAAACCGGTTTTCAAACGGTTCGAGCGCTTTTTTTCATGTCACCTTTAAAATGGATGAAAATGATAATGACAACTACAAGATCTCCAACCTGCCTCCAGGAAACGGTCAAGCGCGACACGCTCGACGCGGACTTCCCGTCAAGACGCGACTGCCAGGGAATCAACGGGGTAAACCAAACCGCGAATCCAGCGATCCCCCGCGAAAGTCGCCCGACGCGCTGCGAGAGTTGCCCGGTCCACGGCGAGAGTTGCCCGACGCGCCGCGAAAGTGCCCCGGAGCCCCGCGAGGGTACTACCACATTAAATACTTATTTTCGCGCCATCAAGAACTGTTAGCTCAGTCGGTTCAGAGTACTGCCTTGACATGGCAGGGGTCGCCGGTTCAAGTCCGGCACAGTTCACGGCCCGGACCCGTCCAGTACCGGAAACAGCAACATCGTGCGCCTCGTGATACCACGGGGCGCACGCTTTTTTTATACACACACGCCATCGACGGGAAGCGACAACCTCGACCGCGATCACCCGCGAAAAAAATTTTTTTTCATGGCACACCCCTCTTTTTTCCATGTAAATTGTCTTTAATATATCGCGGTACAATTCGCGATTCCATTCATGATGCTTGACGAACATGTAATAGAATTATTCGACCGCTACATCACACGGCAGACCTCTCCGGAGGAGGAACGGGAACTGATGGAGTTATTCACCTTTGGCTTCAACGACGGGGAAATAGAATGGCTCATCGACAGATGTTTCGACCTCGTCCCGGTGGAGCACGGTCTTCCGCGAGAGAAAGCCGACGCGATATACCGGAATATCACGCGGAAAGAGCGTCATCTCCGTCACCGGCGAGCGATCGCTGTTGCTGCCGGGATTGCCCTCCTGGCAGCCATCGGGTCGCTCCTCTTCCTCCCGCGGGATAACGCGTCGCTGGAAGCCCCCGTCGTGCTCGTTTCCGCGAACGACATCCTCCCCGGAAGCAAGCGGGCGATCCTCACGCTATCGGATGGATCCCAGTTACCGTTGGACACGGCGCGCGAAGGACACCTCGCTCGCGAGGGAGAAATCTCCGTCGTCCACCGGGACAAAGTCTTGAGGTACGAGGGAGAACCGGAAGAGGGTGACGTTGCCACGAGATACCATCTGCTATCGACCCCGCGAGGGGCATACTACGAGACAAGCCTCCCGGACGGGAGTCGCGCGTGGCTCAACGCGGCGTCAAGCATCCGCTACCCGGTAACCTTCGCGAGCGACGAGCGGCGGGTAGAGGTCACCGGCGAAGTCTACTTCGAGGTAATGGCGGGCGCTCCCTTTATCGTCTCTGCCGGCGGGCGAGCGGGAATAGAAGTCCTGGGCACCCACTTCAACGTCAACGGCTACGAGGACGAGGGAGAAATTGCCGTGACCTTACTGGAAGGCGCCGTTCGCTTCTTCTCGTTCTCGGGCGAGATGCGCGAATCCGTCCGGGTACGTCCCGGCGAGCAGGCGCGGTTAGACGCTGGCGGGAAAATCCGCGTCGCGACGGTAGACACGCGCGAGGTAATGGCATGGAAAGAGGGACGGTTCGCGTTCGATCGCGCGAACATTCGCTCGATCATGCGGCAACTCGTCCGCTGGTACGACGTGGAGGTAGAATACCACGGCGAGGTCACCTCCCACTTCGGGGGAACGATCTCGCGGGACGTGAACATCTCGCGGGTGCTCCGCGTGCTGGAGCAGACGGGAAGCGTCAGGTTCGACGTGGAAGAAAACAAAGTGATCGTGATGCCCGTCAAGGGCTTTCGATAGACCATGAAAGATGCCGGGGAACTATTGCAGAGTCCCCCGGCGGTTGTTCAGGTCGACAAATAGTGAAACGAATGTCAAACAAAACAAGGTAAAAGTATGAAAAAAAACAGACAACGCAAACGAACAAACTGTATCATGAAGCTAACAATTCTTCTCACAATGATGGTATCGCTCCAGGTGAGTGCTGGAGGATTCGCGCAGGTAACCCTTTCGATGAAGAACGTCCCCTTGCGGGAAGTGCTCAAGGAGATCCAGCGCCAGAGTGGTTATGATTTCCTTTACACCCACGAGCGGGTAGAAGAAGTTGGAAACGTAAGTGTCGATGTACAAAACCTCGATCTAGAACAAGCGATGGAGGAATGCTTGAGAAACACCTCCTTGACGCACGTCATCGTCGATCGTGCGGTAATTATTCAGCTGATGACTCGCCAGTCGCAACAGCAAGAGCGACGCCTCGTGTCGGGGCGAGTAACTGACGTGACGGGAGCCCCGTTCCATGGCGTGACCGTCTTCTTGAAGGGAACGACCGTCGGCGCGTTAACAGACGCGAATGGAGAGTTCCGCCTTGGCGTACCGGTAGGTGAAAAGAACGTGCTGGTATTCTCGTTCGTCGGCTACCGGACGCGAGAGGTAGAGATCAAGGGTACCGAACCGCTCGCGATCGTGCTAGAGGAGGAGATACGCGAGGTAGACGAGGTAGTTGTGACGGGCTACGCCAACATCCGCAAGTCGAGCTTCACCGGGACGGCCACGCGCGTCACCCGCGAGGAGTTACAGAAGGTCTCCACCGGCAACGTGCTGCAAGCGTTGCAAGTCTTCGACCCGTCGTTACGTACCGTGCGGAACAACGAGATGGGTTCCGACCCCAACACCCTCCCCGAGTTTAACATCCGCGGGGCGGCCGGCGTGGGAATCACGGAACTCGATCGCATCGAGTCCTCCGACGTCTCCCAGTTCGCGTTAAAGAACAACCCGAACCTCCCTGTCTTCATCCTTGACGGCTACGAGGTGTCGACGGAGAAAATCTACGACATGGATCCAAACCGCATCGAGAGCATCACGATCTTGAAAGACGCTGCTGCAACCGCAATGTACGGCTCTCGTGCCGCCAATGGCGTGATCGTCATCGAGACCATCGCACCGAGGCCAGGAGAATTGCGAACCACCTATGCCTTGACAGGCTCTTTCACATTTCCGGATCTCTCCTCCTACGACATGATGAACGCGCAAGAGAAACTCGACGCCGAGGTCGCCGCCGGGTTACTGGACGAGAAAAGTTCCTTCTACCAGTATTTCTCGGAGTACCGGGGCAAGATGAACAACATCAACCGGGGCGTGGATACCTACTGGCTATCGCAGCCCTTGCGCACGAAAATAAACCATCGTCACAGTCTTTTCCTCGAGGGAGGTTCCGAATCCGTCCGCATGGGCGTGGGCTTGAACTACGATTCCGAGGCGGGCGTGATGAAGGGCTCATACCGCGACCGCATGGGGGCAGAACTACGTGCAGACTAC
>JAITJA010000006.1 GCA_031279175.1 Odoribacteraceae bacterium | reverse complement strand
GCACGCGCGCGAGAGACTTTCCCCCGGGGGGAAACCTTGTTGCACGGGCGCGAGAGACTTTCCCCCGGGGGGAAACCTTGTTGCTCGGGCGCGAGAGACTTTCCCCCGGGGGGAAACCTTAGTCGCGCGCGAGCAACAGGGTTTCCCCCGGGGGGAAAAGCCGTCGCGGTCGCGCGGGGAGTCATCCCCGGGCCAGGAGAGCCGGACGCGGTCGCGCGAGGCGAGGTCCCGTGTTTTGGTGTTGCTCCCCGCGTGATTTTACCGCGTTACAAAATGTATTACCTTTGCCCCGCTTAATTTTAAAACGCAATGATTCCAGAGAAACTCACGTTACCTGACATGCTCGCCCGGAGCTGCGCGCTCTACCCGGACAATCTATCGTTGAATTTCGTCACCGGGGGGACAAGGAGTTACCGCCAACTACAGGGCGAGGTCAACGCGCTGGCGCGGCATCTGGCCGGGCTGGGCGTCACGAAGGGAGATAAAGTCGCGATCCTGTCCGCGAGCATGCCCAACTGGGGGATCGCCCAGTTCGCGATCGCGACGCTTGGCGCGATTGTCGTGCCGGTGCTCCCCGGCTTCTCGCCCGCGGAGGTGCAAAATATCCTGGAGCACGCCGGGGTGAAGGTTATATTCGTCTCCCGGCTTCTCGTCAAGACGCTGGAGGGGGCGCGGCTGCCGCTACTGGAGCACGAGATCTTGATGAACACCCTGGCCATGATCCCGCGCGGGATGCACGCGCCGGAAGAGCTGGACGCGCTCGCGCCGGACATCGACATGACGGATGACGCGCCCGTGTCGCCGGCGCCCGTCGACGAGCAAGACATTGCCTCGATCATCTACACCTCGGGGACGACGGGCTTCTCGAAAGGGGTCGTGCTCACGCACGGTAACCTCGCGTGGAACGCCCGTCAGGCACACACCATACAGCCGGTTGGCCCGCGCGATCGCTTCTTGAGCATCCTCCCGATGGCCCACGTGTTCGAGAACACGCTGGGGTTGATCCTCCCGCTGATGTACGGGTCGAGCGTCTACTACCTTGACCGCCCCCCGACGCCCTCGTTGCTCGTGCCGGCGATGCGGGAGACGCGGCCGACGGTCATGCTCTCCGTCCCGCTCGTCATCGAGAAGATATACAAGACGCGCGTCGTCCCCTCGCTGGAAAGCTCGGCGATCACGCGAGCGATCGGGCGCGTTGGCGTCGGCCGGAAGATCCTGCACCGGCTGGCGGGGCGGAAGCTCGCGCGGACTTTCGGCGGGAAGCTGGAGTTCTTCGGCATCGGCGGGGCCAAGCTCGACGCCACGACGGAGCGTTTCCTGCGCGAGGCGCGCTTCCCGTACTCTATCGGTTACGGCCTGACGGAGACCTCGCCGCTGGTGGCCGGGTCGAGTCCCTCGCGGACGTTCTTCCAGGGGGTCGGGCCTGTCATGGAGGGCGTCTCCTTGCAGATCGACCGGCCTGACGAGCGTGGCGAGGGGGAGATTCTCGTCAAGGGTCCGGGCGTGACGCGGGGTTATTACCGGCAACCGGGGCTCGACGCGGAGGCTTTCACGGCCGATGGCTGGTTTCGTACCGGCGACCTCGGCTCGATTGACAGTCGCGGGCGGCTGACGATCCGCGGGCGGATCAAGACGATGATCCTCGGCGCGTCGGGCGAGAATATCTACCCGGAGGAGATCGAGTCGATCATTAATCATTTCCGCTTCGTCGACGAGTCGCTCGTCGTCGAGAAGAGCGGCCGGCTCGTCGCCATGGTGCACCTGAACATGGAGGAGCTGGAAAGGCATTACCGGAACTTGAAAAACCAGGCGGAGAGTTACAAGACGATCGCCGGCGATTATATCGAGGAGCTGCAAAAGGAGATCCGCGAGTATGTCAACGCGCGCGTCAGCAATTTCTCTCGCCTGCAACTCGTCCTCGTGCAACACGAGCCGTTCGAGAAAACACCGTCCATGAAGATTAAACGATTCCTGTATAACAAGTGATCGCGACGGCGCGAGCAAACGCGGGCCGGCTTCCTCGAGGGGGAGCCGGCCCGCCGCGTTAGCGGGGGAGTTAGAATGATATACCGACAGTCAAGCCGGCACTCGAGGCTGTTCTGTAATTGCGATGGTAGTAATACCACGGGATTCTGTCTTGTACTTCGTAATCGATACCAATGTTGATGAAGGAGCGGGACGAGATCCTGAAACTGACGCCTATCGCGAAATTTCCCAAGCCCCCGACCTTCTTGAAATCATTATCCATGTTGAATGAATATCCCCCGCTCAAGGAGAAGTAAGGCGAGACCCTCTCGTTTATAAAGGTTACCCTGAAGTCCGCTAAGACAGGGAGCAAAGGCATCTCGCTAGTATTGTCCGTTTTAAAATAATAACGTAAACCGGTATGCCGTTAGAGAGTTACTAGAATCTACTTCCAACATATAATGGAAAAATGTACCATAGTAGATATGTCGTTCAACACACAAGACCCTTCTTCTGCAAGGTTGTCTACACAAGGTATGACGTACCCTCAAAGATGTTTTAGACAAAGAATATTTGTGTAATGACCATTTAGAATTTTACAGGCATAGTCCCATTTTCATGTCAAAGTCGTAGGCGTTACATAAAGGCAACGCAGAGTGAATTTCCATCAACGTCGTAAGGGAGATGCCTCTGTAATATATTATAGTCTTAACAAGAAGTGTGTGGGCTCTTATGTACAGAGCCCCTTCGCTCTCTACATGTATCCAAGAAACAATTGTATATGTGAAAGTTAGGTGTAGCTGTGCAGTAAAAAAATACATCTAATGCATATGCAAGAGCCAGTTTTGATTATCGTCAAAGTGACAACAGATAGGTAAATCCTTACTGCAGTGTTTTTAACACGTTAGTCTCAGCTGGTTCAGAAATTCCCTCCTCGTGCGTAACTCAAAGGTTCATCCTCGTTACCGTCGTTGCTAGATTCAAGGCCAGTGAATCTATGCCCATCACACCCTACCCACCGAAGAT
>JAITJA010000191.1 GCA_031279175.1 Odoribacteraceae bacterium | reverse complement strand
TGAAATGGGAGAAGACAAATTCGTTTAACACGGGTATTGACTTCGCGTTGTTTGACAATCGCGTGTCGGGAAGCTTCGAGTACTATCACAAGAAGGGACGCGACCAGATCGTGCGCGCGGAGGTAGTGCCCACTGTTGGCGTCACGAGCATGAGTGTCAACGTGGGCGACATCATGAACAAGGGGTACGAGATGATCTTGAACGTGACCCCGGTGAAATCTTCCTCGTTCACATGGACCATGCACGTGAACGGCGGGCAAAACGTGAATCGCGTGACGCGCGGGGAGACGACCAAGGAGTATAGTTACATGGAGTACATCAACGGCACATCCGTCGTGAAAGGGAAACCCATCAACTCGTTCTATTCTTACAAGTTCGACAAGCTCGATGAACAAGGCCTGCCAACCTTCCTCAATACAACGGAATTTACCGGGACCACGCGCGAGGAGATGTACGCGGAGATGTTCGAGTACTCCGGGAAGAGAATCCCCGATATTCAAGGTGGGATAGGCAACACGTTCCGTTACCGGGATTTCACGCTTAACTTCTTCTTCTCGTACAGCGTTGGTTCAAAGGTCCGTATGAATAATCTTTACAGGAATAGCGGGCAACAATTGCCCAATCCCGAGCAAAACATGAGCAAGGAGTTTGTCAATCGTTGGAAACAACCAGGGGACGAGGCATGGGCCATCATCCCGACCCTCTCGACCGATGATCTCTCGAACCTGGTAAAACAAGTGCTCGACAAGACAGGCTACCAGATCCCGATCTCTAACAACGGCTGGCAGATGTATAACCACAGTAACATCCGCGTCGTCTCGGCTAATTTCCTGCGCTTGCGCGCCTTGTCTTTGCGCTACAATCTGCCCCTCGAGGCCGGTAATAAACTCGGGGTAAAGACGGCTAGCGTACACGTCGAGGGGAATAATATCTTCACGCTTGCATCGAAAAAGCTCGCGGGACAAGACCCGGAGCAAGTTGCCTTCGGCGGTATCGGCGCGACCACGCCCCCCGTCTCTTCGTTTTCTCTCGGTATAGATATTTCATTTTAAATACTCGTGAACATGAAAAATAGATATTTCATCCCGCTCGTGCTCCTTCTCTTTTCCTGTAGCGACTTCTTGAAGGAGACATCGAAAGACCAGATTATACCTCAAACCGTGAAGGATTATAGCGAATTTATCTTCGGCGAGGTGTATAACAAGCAAAATAGTTCCGGTATACATACCTATCTTGACATCATGACAGACGACTGCAAGGATTTCCGACATACCTCGAACGGTCTCCTCGGATCGGACGAGCGACTGGGAGGATGGGGATATTATACCTGGCAACAGGATCCCGAGATGCCCTGGGAGGGGGTGTTGAAAAGCGATCCCGCGTGGGGACATTATTATCACCAGATTCTCATATGCAATATTGTCTTCGACGCGCTGGAGAGGGAGGAGGTGCCGGGGAACGAGCAGGAAAGGGCTTTCCTGCTGGCAGAATGTCACATGATCAGGGCAAATGCCTATTTCGCGCTCGTGAATCTCTACGGGGCGCCTTATGACGACGCGCCGGAAAAAGCCATGGGAGTGCCTATCAACGATCTCGTCGGGGCGAGCAACAAGAACTTCTCCCGCGCGAGCGTGGCCGACATCTATAACGTGATATGGAGCGACATCGAGGCGGCGCTCGTCATGTTGAAAACGGCCCCGGGAGACGGCTCTATCTTCAGGTGGAATTACCCGGCCGCCGCTCTTCTCGCCTCGCGCGTGGCACTCTATACCAGGCAATGGACAGAAGCAAGCGAGTATGCCGGGGAGGTCATCGCGACTCACCCGGAGCTGTGGAATCTCGAGAACAAGAAAAATCATCCCACGCTCGCCACGAACAGGTTCATCAGCAAGGACAACCCGGAGATCCTTTTCTCTCACGGGTACTACCTTGTCCCCTACTTCGCGACGGGAGCTGTCGGGTGTTTCCAGGTCTCCGATGACCTACGCGCGCTATATATCGAGGGAGATTTACGATTCGTCCCGGGTACTACCGCGGCCACGTCCACCGGCACGTTTATCCGACTACAAGGCAGCACCGGGACTTTCGGATCGGGACTCAAAACATTACCCTACAAGAGTGCCGTGTCCTCTACCACCGGTGTACACGGCTTCTCCCTGCGCGTCGCCGAGGCTTATCTCAACCGCGCCGAGGCGCGCGCGAATATCCCCGGGCAGGAAGCGCTCGCGTTACAAGATTTGAATACCCTGCGGGAAAACCGCTTCACCGCCGCCACCTTCGTCCCGTTAAATGCCGCGAGCGGGGATGTCCTCCAGCTCGTCAAGGACGAACGCCGACGGGAACTCTGCTTCGAGCAATCCCGGTGGTTCGACTTGCGCCGTTGGGATCGCCCGCGCATCACGCATACCTTCCAGCCGGACAGGGCTGCCGGATCGACCGTCCACTCTTATGTCTTGGAGAAGGACGACCAGGCATATATCCTGCCGGCGCCAACCGCCGTGATGTCTCTCGACCCGTATACCGGAAATCCCAACCGACCGGAAAGGAAACAATCAACGTTGTGAATCATTTAAAAACATGAAACGATGAAACACTATTACATCGCGACCGCCATCGCGGTTCTCTCCCTCGTCTCTTGTTACGACGAACCCGCGTTGCTCGCCGAACCCGGCCAGCCGCGTTATATCATCGAGGATAGCACAGACCCGCTCGACCACGCGATCTACGAGATCTACCGCGAGACAGGCGTGCACATCCTTTACGAGTATCAACTCAATGATTATCTCTGGGATCTCGGGTCGCTCCGCAACTCCAGCAACCGCCTCACCGCGCAGGGTGATCGCGCCGTGCTCCTCGACGGGATAGCGTATCTCGACAAGATTCTCTTCGGCATCTACCCCGACTCCTTCAAGCGTTCTTTCTTCCCCATTAAGATATTCCTGGCCGATTCCATCGATCTCGCCGGCACGTCCAGCAAGGAAGATCTCATCAGCGCCAGCGGGAGAGAGTATATCGCTATCGGACGACTACGCGCCGGGGCAATCCCCTCTACCGCGGCAGAACTCCGCGAGGCTACCGGAACTATCAACGCCTACCTCTGGGCGAATATTATCATCAAGAACAGGCTGCTGCTGCTACCAGAGACTTTCGCGGAGCTGTCGAACGCCTTCTACGGGCAGAACTATCGCTACGTGAAGTCACAACAACAGGGCGTCGCGATAGCGAATATCCCCTACCCCACCCGGGAACAACTCATGGACGAGGGGTTCTGGAATATCGATCCAAACAATACCCTGAATCTCCCCATCCCAACCTCCTACGCCATGATGCCTACTTACGAGGGCGACATCTACCAGTTTATCGAGACGATCATCACCCACGACGAGGCCGAGCTTCTCGCCATCATGGAGGGACACCTGAAAATCAAAACGAAGTACGATATTCTTCTTCAAGCAATCAAGGAACAGTGCGGGATCGACCTGCAAGCAATCGGTAACAAATAATCACGAAACAACATGAAAAAAATCATCCCTATCCTCACCGCGAGTATACTCCTCGCCACCTCTCCCGTCATCGCCCAAAGTAGCCTGGCTAAACTACTCCAAGAAGCTACAGGGAAAGAAAGCGCGGATACCGCGCAACAAATCGTCGAGAAGAAAAAATACAGTGACGTCATCACCAAAGACGCCGTCACCTTCAAGGGGCTTATCGACATACACCGCGTCAAGTCTACCTATTATCTCGAGATCCCCCGCCACGTCTTCGGCAAACCCATGCTTCTCGCCGGGCGCGTCTCGGAGATCAGTAATAACCGCGAGATTATCGCCGGGGAGATGCCTTCACAGCCACGACTCGTGGAGTGGGCCACCGACAACGAAAAGGTATATCTCCTCGACGCGAACAATATCGCTACCGTCAACCCGGCAGAGACCATTGCCATCGGCTTCAAGCGTAATAATCTCAAGCCTGTCATGAAGGCCTTCCCCGTGAGGGCTTTCTCCCCCGACTCCACTGCTCTCGTCATCGACGTTACCAAGTTTTTCTGTGGAGATGAAAAACACCTCTCTCCTTTCGCGTTGACCAACCCGCTTGAATTGTTGTTCGGCATCTCGCGCATGAAGGGAACGTTCAAGCCCGAACTCTCCGCCATCCTCTCTTGCAAGTCTTTCCCGGAAAATTTTACCTTCCGCACACGGATGGCATATACCGTGACCGACCAGCCTTTTACTGCCATCATGACCACCTCGATGATTCTCCTGCCCGCCGAACCCATGAGGCCGCGGATCGGGGACAAGCGCCTGGGGTTCTTTACCGACAAGCGGCAAGTCTATTCCGAGAAGAAAAACCGCGTCGAGACGATCTCTCTCGTTAACCGTTGGAGACTCGAACCGCGTCCGGAAGACCAAGAGCGATTCGACAAGGGAGAGAAAGTTGTCCCGGAACGCCCCATCACGTTCTATATCGACAACGCCTTCCCCGCCGCGTGGAGACCCTGGTTACGCGAAGGAATAGAGGATTGGCAAATCGCCTTCGAGGAGATCGGGTTCAAACAGGCTATCGTCGCGAAAGATTACCCGGAAGACGAACTGTTCGATCCCGACGACACGAGGCACTCTTGCCTCGTCTACGCCTCTACTCCTACCGCGAACGCCATGGGGCCTTCCTGGACTGATCCCCGCTCGGGAGAAATCATCAACGCCTCCGTCTACTTCTATCATAACGTGCTGAAGCTTCTCCACGACTGGCGTTTTATCCAGACTGCCACCGTCGACCCGGCCGCCCGGCTCGAGGTCTACGACATGGAAACCATGGGGCCGCTCCTCCGTTATCTCGTCGCGCACGAGATCGGGCATACCCTCGGGCTGATGCACAACATGCGCGGGACTTACGCCTATCCCGTCGACTCGCTACGCTCTCCCGCTTTCACCGAGAAACACGGGACGACTGCCTCGATCATGGATTATGCCCGGTACAATTACGTCGCGC
>JAITJA010000086.1 GCA_031279175.1 Odoribacteraceae bacterium | reverse complement strand
TCGCGAGTTCGCGAAGGCTTCTCGCGTGTCGCGGGGCGTGTTCGCGAAAATTCACTGTCTCGTCGCGAGTAAAAACCCCCTTGTCGCGTGCTCGCGCGGCCACGATTCCGGGTACTTTTCGCGCGCGCGTCGCGTAAACCGGGAGGTTTTTCCCGGTGGTAGCGGGTCGCCCGAACGCGAAAATATGTCAACGATGTTAAAACGGGGAGGGGGTGTTCGCGTCCCGTGCAGGCGCGTCCCGCGTCCCCGCGCGGCATGTTTCCATTCGCGCGACAAGGCCCCCGGTATCCCGGGGACCTTGCTAACGAATATAAAATTAAGGATTCGCCCCGCGATCGATGGGGGCGAAAGAGTAATCGGTTTAGAAAATGCCCAGTCCTTGCCTCGTGATCGTGATCTCGTCGCCCGTGCAGTCGACGACGGTCGAGGGGATATTCTTCCCGTATTCCCCGCCGATCACGAGATCGACGAGCGACTCGTACTTCTCGTGGATCAGCTCGGGATCAGTGATATACTCCTCGTCCTCGCCGGGCGCGCCCTTCACGGAAGTCGTCAGGAGGGGCGATCCCATGGCGGTCGTGATGGCTCGCGTGATAAAATTATCGGGCACGCGGATGCCGATGGTCTTTCTTTTCATCATGAGCAGGTTGGGCAGCCTTGTCGTGCCCGGGAGCACGAAAGTGAACGGTCCTGGCAGGCATCGTTTCATCACGCGGAAGACCTCGTTCGTCACCTTCGCGTAG
This sequence comes from Odoribacteraceae bacterium, assembly GCA_031279175.1. Classification (GTDB taxonomy): domain Bacteria; phylum Bacteroidota; class Bacteroidia; order Bacteroidales; family Marinifilaceae; genus JAIRKS01. The sequence goes on along the minus strand of JAITJA010000086.1, from coordinate 23,647 downwards.
GTGGCGACCTCGCTCAGGTCCTTGCATATCATGGAGAAGTGGGCCTTTTCGGGTTTCATTCCTCGCAGGGCCGATACCCGTTGCACGGCTTTCGCGTTAAAGATATCGCACCCGATGGCGTAAATCGTGTCTGTCGGGTAAATGATCACGCCGCCTCGTTGCAGCAGGTCGACGATCTTTCGGATCTCCTTTTCGTTGGGATTGTCCTCGAATAATCGCGCGTACATGGCCTTTTCTTGTCAGGAATTTACTTGCTGGTGGTCGGCCAGGAAGGTTGCCAGCCCGCTATCTGTCAGGGGGTGTTTCAGCAGTCCCTTGATGGCGGCGAGGGGGCACGTGGCCACGTCCGCGCCTGCCTCGACACATTGTATAATGTGTTGCGCGCTCCGGATAGAGGCGGCCAGCACGCGCGTGTCAAAGCCGTAGAAGGTGTACATGTCCACGATTTTCCCCACCAGCTCGACGCCGTCGCTGGAGATGTCGTCCAGCCGCCCGACGAACGGGGAGACGTAGGTCGCGCCGGCCTTGGCGGCCAGCAGTGCTTGTCCCGGCGAGAAGACCAGCGTGCAATTGGTGCGGATATTCTTCCCGGAGAAATACTTGATGGCCTTGATGCCGTCCGCGGTGCAGGGTACTTTCACCACGATATTCTGGTGCAGCGCGGCCAGTTCCTCGCCTTCCCGCGTCATTCCCTCGTAATCGGTGGCGATCACCTCCGCGCTCACGTCCCCGTTGACGATGTTACAGATATCCACGTAATGTTTTCTACAATTTTCCTCTCCCTTGATGCCTTCCCTGGCCATCAGTGTTGGGTTGGTGGTGACCCCGTCGAGGACACCCATGTCGTTTGCTTCCTTGATTTGTTCCAGGTTTGCCGTGTCGATAAAAAACTTCATGTTCGATAAATTTTAAGGTTTTACTTGTCGTGTTTTCGCGTGTCAATACATTTCCAACATTCCCTTGACGGCCGCGAGATAATACTCTTTCCACCCGTTCGCGATCTCGTCGTAGACCTCGTCGGGGATATTCTCGTGAGACAGCTCCACGCGCGTCTTGTCGCCTGCCTTTTCCATGCGCAGCGTCACGATCGAGGGGTGCTCGGTCTCGCCGAAAAACCATTCCTGCACCAGCAGGTGGTCGGGCACTACTTTCAGGTTTATCCCGCAGACGTCCCCTTCCCACAGCGAGAAGAGGAATCCCTCTTCCGCCTTCATTTCCGCCTGGAACCCGCTCCATGCCTCGATCTGGAACGGGTTCGTCAAGGCCGCGAAGACCTCTTCCGGCTGCGCGGTGATCTCGATAGAATAATTAAAGTCCTTCATCGTGACACGCGCGCGTTACTTCCCGGCGTGGCGGGCGTTGAGCTTGTCGATCACGTCGCGGGTAATGTCGAGACCCGGTTCGGCGTAGAAGACATTTCCCCCGAGCGTGGTGCTCAGGATCATGCTATATCCTTTCTCCTTGTTATACTCGGTCAGGAAGGCGAAGATCACGTCGTACAACTTCCGGTTGATTTCCACTTGTTCCCGGAGCGTGATCTCGCGGATCTCCTGTTCCATCTTCTCGAGTTCTTCTTTTTTAAGCATCAGCTCCGCGTACTCTTGATTGGCGCGTTCTCGCGTGAGGAAGCCGTTATTGTCCACCTTTCGCTGGAACTCTTCCCCTGCCCTTGTCCACAACTTGAGTTTATAATTCAACTCGGTTCGTTCGGCTTCGCGTCTTTTCAGGAAGGCCTCGTTCAGCTCTCGCGACTGCGCGTAATTGCCGAGCAATGAATCCATGTTGAAGTAGGCGACCCGGGTTTCCGCGCTTGTCGGGATATCTCCCGTTCTGGCGTTCCCGCTTGTCTCGTTGCCCGAGAAATGCAAGAGATACAACACCGCGACAGCGATGATTAATAACACGTTTACTCCTAAAAGAATATTCTTCATAAAACAAATTGTTAATTGGGTAAATGATTTGATTTTCGCGGCTCCCCGCGCGAGCCGGTTGACGCGAATATAGGGGTTGCGCCCGGCATTCTCCTGTTTCAGGTGTAAAAAGTTTTCCCCGGGGCCTTCTTCTGGTGATCGCGCGGGGGTCACAGGTACTCTTCCTTTCCCGGGATTTCGCTTTTCTCGATAATATTCAGGAGCAACTCCCGCGCGCGGAAGAGCTGTGCTTTAACCGTTCCCAGCGGGATTTGCAGTGCTGTCGAGATCTCCTCGTACGAGTATTCCTCGAAGTATCGCAGTTCGATAAGCTTCTTGTATCGTCCTTTCAGCAGGGCTACTTTTTCCCTCATGAACTCCGCGCGTTGGAGCCGGATGGTTGCCTCCTCGGGGCTTGGTGAATCCGACAGGATATTATAGATATAGTTTCGTTCCTCCGTGCTGATATCCTGCTTGTCGAGGGAGATGATTTGTGTTTTCTTCTTGCGGATAAAGTCGATCGCGTTATTGGACGCGATTTTGAACAGCCAGGTGCTAAACGCGTATTGCGGGGAGTAATATCTCAGGCTGGAGAAAGCTTTCTCGAAGGCCTCGAACATCAAGTCCTCCGCGTCCGTCCTGTTATTTACCATTTTGAGAATCATGAAAAAAACTGACTCCCTGTATCGCTGAAACAATTCCGTGAAAGCCGTTTCGTTTCCGGCGATGGCTTGTTTAACGATCGCGTAATCGTGCAGTGCTTTTTCCGAGAGATGACTAGTTATCTCCATTTCTTTGGATTAAAAAATGAGTATCCATGCCAGTACCACCTGTAAGCGAATCCCGTCAAGTGCGCGACGAGCGAGGTCAGCAACAAATGCTGTTGGTTGAAGCGTCGGGCGAAGAGTTGCGCGGAAACCACGTCCAGCAGGAAGACGGTCGCGGCCAGTGCCAGCGCGTACGCCGGTAACACCTTCAGGCAGACCAGCGACAGTGACAGGATATAAATCGACGCGCGGATGCTCGCGTCCATTCTTGCCTGCAATCGTCGCGATAGTGGCCACCTGGCTTTTTCGGCGAAGTAACGGGAAGTATCGTCTGACGCCTTATCCTCGTCGCGTTCGTCCACGTGCATGAAGCCTTCCCGTCGCGTGCACACCTTTACTTTCCCGTACTTGGCGAGGGCGCGCGCCATGTCGTGATCGTATCCCAGGTAGGACTGCGTGTTCCCGGCGAACCCCCTGTTACGCATGTAGAATGATTTCCGGTATCCCATGTTACAGCCGTCGCCCAGGAGGCTTTCCCGGGAGCGGCAGAGGAACAGCATCTCCAGGAAACGGGCGAAACGGAAGTAGCGCTTCCACGAGAACAACCGCCCCTGGTCGCGGAAGTTCGAGAGGCCGATCACGACCGCCGTCTCCTCGTCGAAGCAACTGCCCATCTCGCGCGCCCACGAGGAGGACGCGGGGTAACAGTCTGCCTCGGAGAAGAGCAGCACGTCGTGGCGCGCCGAGAGGACGCCGATATTGATAGCGAGTTTCTTGGTGAACCGGAATTTCGTGTCCGGGTGCACGCGCGTGCATCTCAGGCACGGGTATTCCTCTTGCATCCTCGAGAGCAGCTCGCTCGTGTCGTCTTCCGAGCAATCGTCCACGACGATCACCTCGTATTTCTCCGCGTTATAATCTTGTACCAGGAACCCGATTAGATTTTCTTTCAGGGAGTCGGCGCGATTATGTGCCGTGATGATTACCGAGACGCCCTCGTCTTCGTTGTTCTTGCCGGGACGATCCTCCTCGCGCGAGATCACTATTATTTTATAAACCAAACGATAGACGTGCACCAGGAAGAGCGCGACAAGAAGGATTCCGCACGCGTCTGCATTGTCCCAGGAAGAATGAAAATGTACAGTATTAAAAGCAACCATATAACATACACCAAAAATCTGGACAAATATACATACTTCATCTTAAAGGCGGGCAAGAATCAATTCTTTTGTTTACCTTCGTTCGCACTTTTACCAAGAAACATTACGTTATGAAACACCCAAAAACGAAAGGAATTATCGGAATCTTAACCGGCGGCGGAGACGTTCCGGGATTAAATCCAGCTATCCGCGCCGTCACCATCAGGGCGTTAAGGGAAGGATACAAGGTCATCGGGATCAGGAGAGGATGGGGTGGGCTTGTCGACATGGTCAGGGATCCCCACGCGGACAACTCGCGACATTATTACGAGTTGACAGAGGATATCGTTAACAAGGCAGGACGAACGGGAGGGACTTTCCTGCACTCCTCGAGGACGCGCGCCTCGCACGTGCCGAAAGAACGCGTCCCGCTACACCTCCAGGACAAGTACGACAAGGAGATCAACGATCTCACGCCGGAGGTGCTCGCTAACCTGGATTACATCGGAATCAATTATCTTATCCCCATCGGGGGCGACGACACGCTTAGTTACGCCGTCCGCCTCAGCCAGGAAGGGGTGAAGGTTGTGGCCATCCCGAAGACAATGGATAACGACGTCCCGGGAACGGATTATTGTATCGGGTTCAGCACCTGCATCACGCGGACCATCGCCATGACGCACGACCTCAGGACATGCGCCGGGTCGCACGAGCGAATCCTCGTGCTCGAGGTCTTCGGGCGATACGCCGGGTTTACCGCCATGCTGCCAACCCTCGCCGGGGCCGCGAACCGTTGCGTGATCCCCGAGTACCAGTTCAGCATCGAGCGCCTTGCAGAGCTGCTCTGCGAGGATCGTTACACGAACCCCAGCAAGTATTCCGTCGTGCTTATCTCAGAGGGGGCTACATATTCCGGCGAGGAGATGGTCTTCCAGGGAGAGGAGGCCGACATGTTCGGGCACAAGAAACTGGGGGGGATCGGGGAGATCGTCTCCCTCAAGCTCAAGGAGCTGACCCCGCGCTTCTGCAAGGGCGAGGTGGTCAACACCATCAACCAGAAGCTCGGCTACATGGTGCGCTGCGGAGACCCGGACGCGATGGATTCTATCGTCCCGATGGCTTACGGGAATCTCGCCCTCGACCTGATCAACAAGGGGCTGCACGGACGATTGGTCATCTTGAGGAACGGGAGGTATGACAACGCCCCGATCGAGATCATCACCAGCTCCAAGAAGCTCGTCGACGTTAACAAGTTCTACAACACCGACCGCCTGCGGCCTATCTACAACAGTTTCGAGTTCATGCCGCAGATGATTCTCTGAAACGTTCGGGGAAACTGTTGATGAAACGGGGTCTCGTCCGGCACTTGCCGGGGTTCGAGACCCCGTTCTTTATTTCCACGGGAAGGAAGAAAATGTCCCGGGACAACGGCCAATTGTCCCGGGACAATTGCTCAATGTCCCGGGACAATGGCCCAATGTCCCGGGACAATGGCTCAATGTCCCGGGACAATGGCTCATTGTTCCGGGACAATTGCTCATTGTTCCGGAACAATTGCTCAATGTCCCGGGACAATTGCTCAATGTTCCGGAACAATTGCCCGTTGTACCGGGACAATTGCCCGTTGTACCGGAGAAAAAATGGCTAAACGGGGTAACAATAAACGAGGCGGGAGATCAAAAGAGGCAGCCGACGCCGACAGTAATCGCGCGGGCAGAAGCGCCGCCGAGGTATTGCACCTCCTCCAGGGCGCGTCGATAGAAAGCCCGCGCCCGCGCGTATCCCTGGACGTTACCGGGGAAGAGCGGCGCGTGATAGGTGATAGAAGCGCTCCCCTCGACGCGGGGAATCGTGAGATACTCGTGCTCGCGATACAGGAGGTGATCGACATTCCTCGGGGCGGCCTGGTCATCGGATGGCTTGGCATACAGGCCATCTTGCTTTGCCTCTCCGCTTCCCCTGCCGTACGCGATCTCCAGCGAGAAGCCGACAGCGTCCCGTTGCCCGGCGCGTCGGTGATGTCCGGCGGAGAGGCGCGCGCGGTACGCGTGCAAGTGTTGTTGCCGGAAGAAAGGATAGAGCGATACCGTCCGCGAGCGAGCGGCATAATCCCCGCCGGCGCTCCATTCCCACGCGGGTTGTCCCGCCACGAGGCCCCGGCGCGAGGTGCACGAGAGCGAGGCGCGGGTCGCGTTGCCGGACAAGACCTTGACCTTGCCGTGGTAGACGACGCGCGACAGGCCGCCAGGGGTTGTTTCATGGCGGTAAATATTCTCGCTATTCTCGATCGTCTCCCGCGAGAAACTCCATTCGACGAGGCGCGTGACCTCCCCTCGCGCGGAGAGGAGGCCGCGGTACGCGATCATGCTCCCCTCGTGATCGGAATAACAGATCGAGGAGGTGGATTTCTCCCCGAAATACCCGTGTCGTCTCCTGCCGGTAAGCTCCTGGAAGAGACTCCAGCGGCGGAGGGGCAGCTCGACTTGCAGCGATCCCCCGTGGAAGGCGTTGAAGAGCGGGCCGTCGGAGGAGCTGTACCCCGTCTCGCCGAACAATTCGACGCGCCCGGTGAACAACCCGAAGTCGACGAGAAAGAGAAACTGCCTGTCGGTGTTCCCGTAGACCTTATACCGCGTCTCCTCGATGGTCCGGCGATAGTCGTAGTTGATCCCGACCTCGACGCGATTGCCGAAACGATAGGAGAGACCGGCGGAGACGGTCATGTCGAGAAGGGTATTCTTGTATCTCGGGTCCTTGTGCTTGGCGCGATTGGCGGTCGTGTAGATGATCTTACCGCCGGCGTTCAGCGCGCGATAGAGTGGGACGCCGACAGCGCCGACCAGGGTATATTCCTCGGCCGAGCGCGTCCCCCGGTTCGTGTCGGCTTGTTCGACGATATTAAAAGGAGCGTACCCGGGATCGATAAAGGTAGTGCCGCCGGTATTCTTCCCCTTGTAATTCTTGTAGATGATCTCGCCGTGGAGCACCGCGCGATCGAGGCGAAAGAACGATCCTGTACGCGCGCCCCACGAGAATTGACTTGTTGCCTCGTGATGGTTGACCATCCCTCCCCCCTCCCGGTTGAAGAAGAGTTCGGCCTCGGAGATCTTCCCTTCCCGGAAGGCGCGCAGGCCGGCGGCGTTCCCGGACGACAACCAGCCGTTGGAGCGTTTCTCCCGCTCGAGGGACTGCGCGTCGGCGGGGAGAGAGACCCCGCCGAGCAACAGTACCATGATCAATCCTCTCGCGATCATCGTTTAATTCTTCAGCGAGGCGCGGCTCCTCAGGTGAAAATCGTTCGAAGAGTTGTTCGTGTCCTTGTAGATGATCCGCGCGCCATTCTTCAGGGACGCCTCGGCGTCGATGCCGCTGGGATCGGTAGAACCTTCCACGTCGACAGTGCCGAACGAGTAATTGTAGATGATTTTCCCGGCGTTCTCCTCGATGGCGAGCGTGGCGGCAGCGTCGACATTGCGGTAGATGGAATAGCCCGCGCCGATGATATGGTCGACGTATCCAGCGTCCACGACGGCCGGGGCGCGCTTGAAGTTGTTGGCGGCCCCGTGACGGAAGACGTCAACGCCATCGACGATCCAGCTCGTCGGGAGCATCTTCCGCGTGAGTACCGTGCCGCTTGTCGGGTCGGAGGTCTCCGGGTTATTAGAGAAGATATTCAGCGAGGTCTCCTTGGGCGTGAAGATGATAAAGGCAGGGCAGGAGGTACTGAGCACCCAGGCATTACCGGAGGCAAAGCGGTAAGAGAGCAGGTAGTGCGACGTGGGAATCACGGCCGAGGGGGCGGGATAATAGGTCGTGTTCGGGAAATTCACGATGTCATACATGCAATAGTATTTATCGTTTGCCAGGTTGACGGAGTTGCTATACGTGGCGGTGTTGTCGATGGCCCCGTTGATGGCCACGACGACCTGTTCGCCCGGCTCGAGGGTGACGCTGCTCGTGAAGTACCAGAAGCCCGACCCCGCGGGAACCCAACCGGCATTCTCGTAGGAGAGTCCCCCGCTCTCGTCATAGTAGGCGTCGCCTCCCGTCGCGTTATAGGGATAGATCATCCCGAACGCGAGACTGTCGATCGACGCGGTGTACCCGGAGTTGTTGTAGAGGATCACGTACTTGTCCATCTGGAACACGCCCGAGCCATCGTCTTTCTGGCATCCGCCAATATAAAGCTCCTTGACGAGCACCTGCCCGGCGCGCGAGACAGTCAATGTCAGTTGGACGGGCGTTGACGCGTCCCACGTGTCCGTGACGGTGATGTTGCTTTTCACCCCGTTAAAGATGTCGGCAACGCCACCCTCAGAGCGGACGTCGGTGGCCGATAGCTCGTAGACGCCGGCGGGAACGATAAAGTCGGCGCGACCGGCGTCATTCGTGACGGTGTCGAAGGCGACGCCGCTAACCGTGTTCAGGAGATGTACTTCTACCCCGGCGCGCGCGGAGTAGTCACTCCCGGCAGGATATACTAACTGGACGGAGAAGGGATACGTCTTGTACTCTTCAATCTCGTCATCGTTGCACGCCCATGTCAACGCGAGCGCGCATGTAAACAGGTAAATCAGCTTTTTCATTTTCTTCATTTTAGTCGTGTATTACAATTTTAATCTCAATGATAATCCATAGTAAAAGGTAGGAACCAGGCTGCTGTTATACAGCGATGATTCGGAGTTGGTCCACGTCGAGGAGACGCGACCCATGTTACGCGTGGCGTTCGTGGCATTAAAAGAGATCGACGCGAACTCCCCGATCTCTTTTGTCACGTTGATATTGGCAGCCAGGCTTGCCGATACGCGATCCTTGTTGAACGTGAACAGGTAGTTGGAACGCGCGACCAGCTTTGCCAGGTCGTTATATAGTGTCGCGTCGTTTTCCCTGGCCCACGCGAATTTCTCGGCAAAGGGGATCTTCGTCTCCATGTCATCAAACGAGGTGTAGTAGAGGGGATAGATCCCCACGTACCGGTTGCCACCGTATATATCCGTCTCCGTGGCGGAGGGCATGTAATCGCCCGCGTTATCGAGGACAAATCCCCGTTGCCTCCCCTCGTGCTCGCTCAAGTTGCGGGAATAATTATAAAGAGTGGCCTCCACTCGCAGCGAGAAGACGAGCCGCGCGGCGGGTATCCGCGTCACCACGCTCGCGTTCGAGCTCACCCGGCGTTTCTCGCTGCCGTTCGAGGTCGTGGAGCTACCCGCGTAGTAGCCGACATACTGGTACGGCTGGCCGTTAGACATCTGCTGCGTGGAGTTAGGCATCGAGGCCGTGATCGTCTCCTCCACGCCACGGTACGCGTAGAAGCTGCCGTCCCAGCGGATGGAGGTGTTCAGCACGCGGATCTTGCCGAAGTCGATGACCCATTCAATGCCCCAGCGCGTGGACGGCGAACCGTTTACCGGCATCCCGCGCGACGAGAAGGTGTTTAGCTCCCGGTAAGCCAGTTGCTCCGGGGGCAGCGCACCACTCTTGTCCATGACCGTGACAATGCCCGTGGCGCGATCCACGGTATATCGCCGGTTGGCCGACGGGATCGCGCTCGTCTCGACGGCCGACTGGTCGGTGAGCTTGTAAGTAAAAGGAGTGTAAGTAACGACGCCGGTATACGAACGATGGTTCACGCCGCGGAAAAAGACGAGTGACGCCGTGCATCCCCCTGCCTTCCCCTCGATGCCGATCTCCTGTCGCGTACTATATTGCCAGCGCAGCCCGGGGTTTCGCGCGCTCAACTTCGGCATGACGTGATAGGCGTAGAATGTCGTGCCGTCATCGAGCGTCCCCGGGGCAAACGCGAGGCGGTCGGTGTATGACGGGGTGGGATAGAGGGTCGAGAACGAGGGCAGTTTCACGGACTTTCCCCAGCCAACGCGTATCGTCATGTCGCGAACGAAGCCCTCGTCCCGCGTGATGACATATTTCGCGTTTACGCGGGGGGAAAGGCTACGCGTACCGCCGTACTCGCTGCCGCGTACCAGCGCGATATCCGAGCGAAGACCAGCCGTGACGCGTAGACGCGATAACCGGATGCCTTCCTCGACGTGCAACGCGATGGTGTGCATGAACGGTACTTCGTCGTAACGATAGGGTCGCCACGTGGGAGCCAGTCGCGGGTCGTCGTAATAGAGTCCTCGCCCGAGATTACCGGTCGCGGTATATTCGGCGCCGGCCACCAGCGAGTGATCCGCGTCGCCGATGGCGTGAAACCAGCGCGCGCGGAGATTACCGGAGAAGTTCAACGGTTTACTGTCGGTAATGGCCAGTTCGTACCAGTAGCCGGCGGGTATATAGAGCACGGGCGCGGCAGGATCCTCCTCGTGGCTCGTGGCGATGAAGTATCCTTCTTCCAGGCCGTGGATGGCTACTGTCGACGATGCTCCCGACTTCCTGCTCCTGCTCTCCACGCGGCGATTGGAGTAATTAATCGTCGCGGAGGCCTCGACAGCGGTGATCCAGGCCTTCCCCGGTAGCCAGTCGAATGACGCGTGCCCGCGCAGGGCGTGATCTCGTTCCCTGGAATAGGTGCCGGTGAACGCGTCCGGGTCTGATTTCGAGTGATACCCGCCCGCGTTCCCTGTCGCGCCGGCCTTCAGGCGGAAGGGAATATCCCCGCGTCCCTTCCACGCCAGGGAATAGGCCAGTGAAAGGCCGTTCCGCTCGTAGGAAGTATACGGTGAAGCGGGATCGGAGATCGATCGCGCGTGTTCGAGACTAATATTTAGCACGCCACCGCGTCGTCCGATGCTCGCGCCCTTGTTGACCGAGACGAGTTTCGTGTGAGGTTTCGTTGACGTCTCGATGATAAATGGCGAGACGCCGGCCCGCGTGTTGATCTTGACAACTCCTTGCGTCATGTCGCCGTGTTCGACGGAGGGGATACCCGTGATTACCTCCACGCTTTCTATGTTGCTCGAGCTGATATTCCTCGTGTCGGGGCCGTTACTCCCGTCGAAGGCGGCATTAGTAGAGAGTCGCACGCCATCAACCTCGACCGCGGTGCCAAACGTGACGTTTCCCATCTCTCCGGAAGCCCCCCTGAGGGCAACGCGCTGTGCCCCGGAGGCGAGATGTACGGCGCGATTGGTAGAGCCGCCCGGCAAGAGGCTGACAACGTCGGTCAGTTGTAACAGTTGCATGTGCTCGAGGGCGGAGCGGTCGATGGTATACGAGGTAGCCATCTCCTCTTGTTTTCTCTTGGCGGTGACCTCTATTGTCTCGAGTAGCAAGCTCTCTTCTTCCATCAATATCACGATGCCGGCAGTATCTCTCGCGACGCGCAGCTCCACGCTCTGCTTGACATGGCCGAGGCACGTCGCCATGATCTCTACCTTGCCTGTCGGCACGCCCTTGATAACGAATTGCCCGTCTATACCGGTAACGGCCCACAAGCCATGCGCGGGAATGGAAACGGTCGCGTAACTGACTGGTGACTTGTCCTTTTTCTCGAGTACTCGCCCGGAGATCTCTCGCGTTTGTCCCTGAACGGTGCTCGCGATCCCGGCGATATATAATAGGATGATGATAATGATTCTCACGCCTGTAAATTTGCCCGCGAATATCAGGATACCCGTACAGCCGGGCAATCACTGTTTATAAGGATATCCCCCGTTGCCGTATCCCTACTCGTGGGGAGACAGCCTCCCCGCGGTCATGGGAATCCTGTCGGCACACCTTATTGTTGTTATAACGCGCGGGAAAACGCGGGGGCGTTCGCCGGCGCTCCACGTGGCTTCAGCGCGTGCGAGCGTAGTAAAAATTTTTTTAGAAACAATACCCAATAGTGAGTACGTGCTATTGGTGAATCATTATTTCATGATATTGTACTGCCCGTGTTTCTTGCAGACCTTCGCGGGTGTGAATAAATAGCGGGACTTGGTCTTGTCGCGTTCCCGCGTCATCGTCTAATATAATTTGATACCATGAAACACTCTATTATATCTATCTTCTTCCTTGTAGCGTGTGTTGTCCCCGTGTTAGCGCAAAGAAACATCGCGCGTTTATCTGGTCGCGTCACCTCCGGCGACGGCGCGCCGGTCATGTATGCCTCCGTCTTCCTCAAGGATACGCGTCACGGCGCGATGACAGACAGTGACGGCGTGTACAACCTCTCCGCGCCTGTCGGGGAATACGTCCTGCAGGTAAGCGTCATGGGATATAAAACAGTACAAAGGAAGTTGTCACTGCGCGGGCGGCAATCGCTGGACATGGTCATGGAGATCAATACCGTCAAGCTCGAAGAGGTAGTCGTCACGGGCAAGAGTACCGTGCGTCAGGTCAACGAAACGGCATTTAACGTGGTAGCCATCGACGCCCGCCCCTTGCACAATACCTCGATGAGCCTCAGCAGCGCGCTCGACCGCGTCTCCGGCGTGAAAATCCGCGAGACCGGCGGCGTCGGCTCGCGCGCCCAGATCTCCTTGAATGGTTTCAGCGGTCGACATATTAAGGTATTCATGGACGGGATGCCCATGGAAGGCATGGGCTCTTCTTTCCAGCTGAACAATATCCCTGTCCACCTTGCCGATCGCGTCGAGGTATACAAGGGAGTCGTCCCCGTCGAGCTGGGAGCAGACGCGTTAGGTGGCGCTATCAATATCGTCACCCGTCAGGCGCGCAGCACCTACGTGGACGCCTCCTACTCCTTCGGCTCGTTTAACACCCATAAATCCAGTCTCAACGTTGGTCTCGCGACGCGTGCCGGTCTACTCTTCCAGGTCGCCGCCTACCAGAACTACTCCGATAATAGTTACAAGGTAAAGAGCAAGCTGCTCGATTTGACGACCAACAGTTACTCGATAGAAGACCGCTGGTTCAAGCGCTTCCACGACAACTACCACAACGAGGCAGTCATCCTGAAAGTCGGCGTCACGCGTAAGGCATGGGCCAACCGCCTGCTGCTCGGCGTTACCCTGAGCCAGGAAAAGGCAGATATCCAGAACGCCAACTTGATGAAAATCGTCTACGGGGGACGCGTCCGACGCGCCTCGAGCGTCATCCCGTCGCTCAACTACGAGAAGCGCGATCTCTTTACCGACCATCTAAACGTGTCGTTAACGGCCAATTATAGTCTCTCGCGCAACAATAACACCGACACGATGGCCCGCCAGTACAACTGGCAAGGTGAATATCGAAAGAAAAGCTCCCGCGGCGAGGGCTCGTACTCCATGAGCGAGTACAACAATAGCAACTTCCACGCGATGGCCAATTTCAATTACCGTCCTTCCCGTAGCCACGGTTTCGCGCTAAATAACCTCTTCAGCGGTTATAGTCGCAAGGCCACGGATGCCGTCGCTAACACCGAGAACAGCACCGCCGCTACCTTCATGCGCCGCACGAATACCAAAAACGTGGCCGGTCTCTCTTATCGCTTCATCCCCTCCGAGCGATGGAATGTCTCTGCATTCTTCAAGCGCTACGACGTGAAGGTGCGCGGCCCCGTCAACGTCTCCACTACCTCCACCAACGTCTACGAGGAGCAACAACGAAGTTTCTCTACCGATGGTTACGGCCTGGCAACCACCTTTAACGCCGCCGGAATCCAGTTTAAGGCATCCTTCGAGCGCTCCTACCGCCTGCCCTCAGAGAACGAACTCTTCGGGGACGAATCCCTGGAAACCGGTGACGTCGGCTTAAAACCAGAGAACAGTCGCAACGTGAACTTTAATATCAGCTATTCCGGCGCGGAGGGCAAGTTGCATTCCCTCTACCTCGACTTCGGACTGATATACAGGGATACGCGCGATTATATCCGCAAGCAAATAGAACAACGTTACGGCGGCGCGTATTATACCAACCACGGCAAAGTGCGTAACGTCGGCCTGGACGTCGAGGCGCGTTATTTCTACAAGAGTCTCTTCTCCGTCGGTGGCAACTTGACATACCAGGATATACGCAACATGGAACGCTACGCCGTCGGTGGAGCCGAGTTAATCTACTACAAGGATCGTATGCCGAATGTCCCGTACCTCTTCGGAAACGTCGACGTCGCGTGGAACTTCACCGACTTCCCCGGAAAGGGCAACCTCCTCTCTATCGGCTACAACGCCCGTTACGTACACTCCTTCTTCAGGAGCTGGGAAAGCGAGGGCGGGGACATCATCATCCCCGGGCAGCTCTCGCACGATCTCAGCCTGACCCTCTCGTTCCGGAACGGTCGCTATCACCTCGCCGCCGAGATCAGGAATATCACGGATGAAATATTATACGATAACTACAGCCTGCAAAAGCCTGGACGAAGCGCCCAGATCAAGGTCAGGTATTCGCTATTCAAGTAAAATCAATTAACCAATATCACAGTTATGACTACAAGTATCAAAAAATCACTACTGATCGCGTGCGCCGCGTGCCTCGCGCTTTTTGTCGCCTCGTGCAACGACGACGACGCCTCTTCCAAGCAACCGCGCGTCGGTGCTTTCTTTATCGCCGTCACCGGCGAGACCACGCAATATATCCTCCAGGCCGACGACTTGGAAAGCGGTAACCTTCTAATCTCGGACAATGTCCGCGAACTGGAGCAAACGGGATACACGTGGATCTTCAACGACGATCCTTCCGTCGCCGTCGGCCTCATATACCAGCAGGGTGATCCCGGCATCGGCCTCGGCTTCGCCATTGACGGGGAGAAAAATCTGCTCGATCCCGCGCAATTTATTATCACATCCCGCTTCACTTCCTACGGCTTCTTCGACAAGTACGCGTTAACCTGTGTCGGTGGACAAACGCCGGCAAGCGACTCCTCGCGGTCGGACTACGTCACCTTTAATTTTATCAACCTCGAGAACAATTTCAGCCTGACAGACCGTAGCATCCCGACGTTAAACATTACCGGGAACGGCGGGCAAGCCACCTTCTCCGGTATCGCGGATATGGGAAACGGGGAATTCCTTACCGGACTGGTCGTCTCGGCGCCCAAAGACCCGTCCGCGGGTGGTGGGTCGAGCTCTGGCACGATCGCCTACCCGGATAGCGTGTGGGTAGCCGCGTTCGACGCGAACTTAAATCTCAAACGCATCTACAGGGATAACCGCATCAGCTACTCCTCCGGGCGTTTCCGCTCGCAATATTACTCGCAGATCGGCAGGGCGACTGACGGTAGCGTCTATGTCTTCTCCGGGTCGTACGAGAGCGCGACCACGAAGCCTTGTGGCGCGCTACGGATCAATAAAAACGCGACTGCCTTCGATGCCAACTACTATTTCAATATCGAGGAAAAAACCGGCGGATATCACTTCCGCAAGGTGTGGCACGTGGACGGGGATTATTTCATGCTCGAACTCTATAACGACTTGACCCCGACGGCTACCGGCGCCGCCACCCGCTATGGTATCGTGAACATGTCCGCCAAGACATTTAGCTGGATCACCGGCATCCCAGCGTATGACCAGATCACCGGCACCGGGTTACCCGCCCCGTATAACGGGAAAATCTACTTCCCCATCGTCATCGAGGGAGAATACCCCACGATATACGCCATAGACCCCGTCACCTCTACCGCCACGAAAGGACTCAGCGTCACCGGTGCGACGAGCATAAATGCGGTCGGTCGCCTCACCCGCTAAATTAACGCGATGCATGACGCGTTCGCGCGCGTCGTGCATCGTTCTTAACTACAAATACCTCCCATCATGGTCAAGTTACTATTAGATTTCATCCAGTTCCTCTACGCGACCGCACCGTTACTCTCGTCGCTCGCCGTGTTGACGTTACTGTCCGTGTGGCTCTCGCGATCGATCAAGCGCCACGCGATCATCTACTATATCGTCATGTCGATCCCCTTCCTTCTCGTCGCTATCCCTTTCGTTGGCGGGTTACTCGGCGTCGAGACCTTCAGCGTGAACGGCGTGCCGTTCCTCGGTGGCATCCTCCGCGATTACATCCACTTTGGCACGCTCGGCTTTCCCCTGCTCCTGATAATCATGTATGTTGGTGCGCTAAACCCGCGTAATGAATCCGTCAAGAAATTACTAAGCATCCGCAAGGAGCTCTCCATCTTGTCGGGATTCCCCGTGCTCGCCCACTCGTTGATCCGCGTGACGCACAATTTCCCGAACGCCCTCCGCTTTTTCACCGACCACGAGGCGTACATGTCCGGCGCCAGGGTGACGAGCGCGCTTGGCGCGGGCATATCGAACTTTAGCTTCGTGCTGGGCGTGCTCATGCTCGCGTTATTTCTCCCGTTATGGATCACGTCGTTCGACAGCGTCCACCGTCACATGAATGGCGTCAGCTGGAAGAAGCTGCAACGTTGGTCCTACGTCTTATACGCCATGCTCTTTATTCACGCTGCCGGCATACAGGTCGGTGGCACGCTGAACCCGCGCGGGGGCGGCCGCCCACCCGTCGAGGCAACCGCTACCGGCTCTCCCGCGACCGCCGTTCGCGACGACGGCTCTGCCATCCAGCGCCGCGGCGGCGGTAGGGGACAACGCGATGACGCGCCCCGGGCCATCGCCGGTGACACTCTCGCCGCGATCCCCGCCCATTCAACGTCCCGCGACGCCAGGCAAGGGCAACGCGATGACTCTCCCCGTGTTGTCGAAAGAGCACCCGCCGCCACGGCCGCCCCTTCCGGGCGCGGACGGCAGCAAAGCAT
This sequence comes from Odoribacteraceae bacterium, assembly GCA_031279175.1. GTDB lineage: Bacteria > Bacteroidota > Bacteroidia > Bacteroidales > Marinifilaceae > JAIRKS01. The sequence goes on along the minus strand of JAITJA010000086.1, from coordinate 7,233 downwards.
TGGTTTCGCTGACATCACCGTCGATGCGGCAACGAAACGTTACGTTCACGCCGCCTCTCTCCTCCTCGTTTTCGGCTCTTATCTCTATCTGCGCCTGAGAAAAGCCAAACGGGACGCGGCCAAGAAACGTCCAAGAAAGTAAGCGCGTGCTCATCCTGCGCCCCTGTACTTTTCTACTCTTGTTGTAAGTATATTGTCTCACCTTGACGGTCGTCGGTAGGTCATCCCGGGAACGGTACACCTCTCCAACGGCCGTCAACTATTTCCCCGAACAATCGCGAAATCCCCCATCCCTCGTCGAACGCGTGCCGACACCCTGCCCGGCGCGTTACAATGGCGTGACGCGTGCCGACAAGAAGTCCCCCGGGAGCACTCGAACATCTCCCGTCCCCTCCGTTAATGGTTTCAAGTAACATTCAATGGCAACTCCCGTCCCGTTGGCAAGGTTTCGAGTGATACCTGGCGGCATGTACTGGCTTCCAGTGGTCCGGGAGACCTTGTAAAAAGTGCCGGGGAATGCTCGGTGTGATTATCCTTGCTCGCGTTCGATCAGGTCGATGATTGCACGCCCGCGCTCGATGACGCGGAGGGCAGACTGGTGCGCGAGGGTCTCATCGGTGGATTCGCTCTCGAGCAAGATCAGGTCCGGGGTGACGGCGTCGATGGCGAATTGACGGAACATGGGGAGCATCTTGTGCGCGAGTTGCCGCGCGAGGGCGTGTTCCCCGCGTCCGACGCGTTCCTCGAGCAGTTGGAAATTCACGCGGCAGTCGCGCGTGAACGAGTGGACGATGTCACGCGTCGCCTGCTCGTCGTTATCGGCGAAAAGACGGATGGCGTCCAGGTTGTACGGCTCTTTTTTCTCTTGGGAGGGTGCGTCAACGGGTGATGGGGGTGCGTTGCCGGTGATGCGGGCGATGCAGTCGAGTAGTCGCCGCGGGGAATAGGGTTTGGCGAGATAGTCGGAAAATCCGGCCCGCGCGTAATCGTCGCGGGAGATGTCACCAGTACCGGACTGCGCGATGACTGGGAGAGCGCGGGTCTCCTCGCGAGCGGCGGAGCGGATCTCTGCGAGTAGCTGGAATCCATCGCGCCCGGGCATCTGTATGTCCGTGATCAGCAAGTCGAAGTGGGATGATTCCAGCACCTCCATTACGCGGTCGGGCCGGTCAAGGGTTTCGCACGAGACGCCGTTTCGCCGGAGGAACTCGGAGATCATCTCGAGCTGGAGCGGGTCATCGTCAATGATTAACACTCGGGCGCTGGTCGGGGGGGCGTCAATGGACGGTGCGGCGTCGGTAGCGGGAAGTAGGACGGTGAAAACGCTCCCTTGACCGGGTGCGCTTTGCAGGTGGATCGTGCCCCCGAGCAGTTCGACGAGCTTTCGCGTGATGGTGAGGCCGAGCCCGGAGCCTTCCGCGCCGTTGTTGTGCAGCGCGTCGAGGCGCGTGAACTCCTCGAAGACCAGTTGTTGCTCGTCGGCTGTCATGCCATCGCCCGTGTCCGAGATGACGACGCGTATCATTTCACCCTTCTCGCCGGCGTCGAGGAGGACGCGGCCCGAGCGCGTATACTTGATGGCGTTGGAAAGGAGGTTGGCGACGATTTGCCGCACCTTGATCGGGTCGCCGACGCGCTCGCGGTCGAGCGAGGGAGAGATGATGGTTGTTAGCTCCAGACCCTTGCGCGTGGCTTGTGGCATGAAACTGTCCGCGACCTCGGATAGCAATCGGCGGGGGATGTAGCGGATGGCGTCGACCTCCATCTTGCCGGCCTCGAGGCGCGAGAAGTCGAGCAGGTTGTTGAGGAGCTGGAGGATGTGCGCGGCTGATTGTTTCATGTTGTTGAGGAAATAGTGCTGCCGTTCGGCGAGTGGCGTGTTGTCGAGCAGCTCGACGTATCCGGTTATGGAGTTCAGTGGCGATTTGATGTCATGGGTGACCGTCAGCATGAGTTTTTCCCTCCCGTCGAGGAGCTTGCGCGCGTAGCGGTTGCTTTCCTCGAGCGCTTTCCGGTAACGTTGCCCGCGGGAGATATCGTTAAAGACGAGGGTGAGGAGGAGGATAACGAGGAGGCACGCAACGGTGGCGACGGTGGCGACGGTGCGCGTGAGTTGCCTGGTGATCGAGGTGCGTTCGTCGACGCGGGCGAGCGTGGACCGGATTTCTTCTTCCTCTAACTCGGTGAGGACGCGCTTGATCTGGCCGGAAAGTAATTGCCCGTCGCGGAGCGCGGCGACCTCCCGGCGGTGCATTTCTTCCTGGTAGGCGCGCACTTCCTGCTGGTACTCGTCCCAGGCGGACTGGATGGCGAGTAGCGCGGTGTCAGCGTCTTGTATGACGCGATTGCCTGCCGGTAGCGTGTCGAGGACTACGCGTTCAGAGGTGGTTACTTGTAGCGTGGGGGCCGGGCGGGGTCGTAAGAATGACCAGAAGCCGCGTCGCGGTGGCTGGATGTAGACGGAATCGACGGAGATTTCGCGCCGCATCGCGACGTCGGGGCGTGGGGGTGTCGTGTCGCGGATTCGCGCGAGGGTGTGTAAGGAGCGATCGTAAAAGTCAGCGGGCGAGGGACCGAGGTGTAGCGTGGCGAGGGCTTTCATGTTGGTGATTTTCTTGTCGAGGAGTGCCTGTACTTCTTTTACCTGTTGTTCGCGTCGGGGCGAGGCGGGGTGTAGCAGGCTGTCCATGTCGCGCTTGACTTCCCGGATCATGCGCGAGTAGGCGGAGAAGGTCTCGTTATTGGTTGAGCCGTTTTTATTGCGCTGAATGGCTGTGCCGATGAGTTCTGCCTCGTTGAGCTTGGCCAGGGCGCGGGAGACGAGCAGTATTTTCTGCCTTGAATCGCTCGCGCCGGGGATGTCGGCGGAGAGTAACCGTACCTGTCGCTGTATAAACCAGATGGTGAGCGCCGCCACTACAAGTAGTATCGCGTGTCCGACGACCAGTTTGAACTTCGTGAATTGAAAGATGCCTCTCATGTCGCTGTGGTTATTGGTTTCTGACGTTACGGGACGAAAGTAATGATAATCCAGCGATTTTACCAGGTTTCCAGGAAGAGATGCGTCGATCTTTGGTTTGACGAGGGGGGAAGCGTTGTACCGGCGCGCGTATTGTCCACGGGGAGCGCGACCGGGCGTTTACTCGTTTAGAGAGATCTCCCCGCGGAGGTTGCTGTTTAGTTGTTTTCGTATTTCACCGGCGGAGGTGTAGCGGCCCAGGACGTGCATCATTTTGCAGAGGGCTGCCTCGGTGGTGATGTCATAACCGTTGATGATACCGGCGTTGAGCAGCTCGCGGCTGGTTTGGTACTTGCCCATTTCGACGCTCCCGCCGGCGCATTGCGTGACGTTGTAGATGATAATCCCGCGCGCGAGGGCGTCGTGTATTTTTTCCAGGAAATCCTCTCGCGTTGGCGCGTTACCGGTGCCGTAAGTTTCGAGCACGATTCCCCGTAGACCAGGCACGGAGATGATGGCTTCCACGACATTTGCCCCCAGTCCGGGGAAGATCTTCAGGATAGCGACGCGGGTGTCGAGGTTGTAGAAGGCGACCGGCGGTAGGGAGGAGGAGGGGAGGGGACGGATGGCTTCCCGGTTGTAGTGCACGCGCGTCCCGATCTCGGCGAGAGGCGGGTAGTTGAAAGATTGGAACGCGTCGAAGCTCTCGGCGTTGATTTTGGTGGCGCGGTTGCCGCGGAAGAGGCGGTCGCCAAACAAGATACATACTTCCGGCACGACGGGGGCGTTCTCTCCGGCTGCTATCTCGATGGCGGTGATCAGGTTCTCACGGCCGTCGGTACGGATTTTCCCGACAGGTAGCTGCGAGCCGGTGAAGACGACCGGTTTGCCGAGACGATCGAGCATGAAGCTGAGGGCGGAGGCGGAGTAGGCCATGGTGTCAGTGCCATGCAGGATGACGAAGCCGTGATACTTGTCGTAATTCTCGAGGATGACGTGGCAGAGGTCGACCCAGAGGTTGGGAGACAGGTTTGACGAGTCGATGATCTCCGGCAAGGTATAGTAATCGATCTTGAAGTCGAACTCGCGTATCTCGGGTACTTCGAGGGAGATTTGTTCGAAGTTGAAGGGGCATAGCACGCCCGTTTCCGGGTCGTTGATCATTCCGATCGTGCCCCCGGTGTAGATGATGAGGATGGATTTGTCCATGTTAACGGGTGGTTTGTGGCGATAAAGAAAAGAGCGCGATGGCATTTCTGGTGGTGACTTCCGCTACTTTCTCCAGGGTGTTGCCCGTGAGTTCGGCGAGCTTCAGCGCGATGAGCGGGATGTAACTACTCTCGTTGCGCGTTCCCCTTCGCGGCGCGGGGGCGAGGTACGGGGCGTCGGTTTCCAGGACGATGCGGTCGATGCCTGTCTCCCGCGCGACTTCTGCAGCGCTGGCGTTCTTGAAGGTGATGATCCCGCCAATGCCCAGCAGGAAACCCAGGTCGATGGCCCGGCGGGCGTCCGTGGCGTTGCCGGGGAAGCAGTGTAAGATGCCTTTCATGTTATAGTGTTGGCGTTCGAGCACGGCGAAGATCTCGGGCAGGGAGTCCCGCGAGTGAATGATCACGGGGAGATCCATCTCGCGGGCGACATGCAACTGCCACTCGAACGCGACAAGCTGTTCCTTGTAACGCGATGTGTCCCGGTAAAGATCAATGCCGCACTCGCCGATCCCGCGTGCGTCACCTCTTCGCGGGTGTTTCTCGAGGGCCGCCAGCTCTTGTTTGTAGTTATCCCCGATGGATGTCGGGTGGATACCCAGCAGGGGGAGCATCATATCCGGGTAGCGGTCGGCTAACAGGAATTCCGCCTCCCGCGTGGTCGAGTCGATATCCGGGAGCACGACGCGCGTCACGCCGGCAGCCAGTGCTCGCTCGACGACGGCGTCCTGGTCGTCGTCAAAATCGGACGTATAGAGGTGGGAGTGGGTATCTATAAACATGATTGGTTTTGTTTCGCGTAAAAAAGCTGCCCGGGGACGATGCTCCGGGCAGCCGGTGTAATTGTTCCCGGTTGTCTTGCCGGGTTACTGTTTAGACGTGTCCCTGGGCGCACATGGCCTCGGCTACCTTGATGAAGCCCCCGATGTTGGCTCCCTTGATGTAGTCGATTTTGTTGCCTGTTTTCCCGTATTTCACACAGGTGTCGTGTATATCCTTCATGATCTGTCCGAGCTTGGCGTCCACCTCGTCGGACGTCCAGCTGTACCGCATGGAGTTTTGGCTCATCTCCAGGCCGGAGACGGCGACGCCACCGGCATTGGCGGCCTTACCCGGGGCAAAGCTCGCGTGATCATTCAGGTACTTGGCGGCCTCGGCGGTACATCCCATGTTCGAGGTCTCCACTACCATCTTGCACCCGTTAGCGACGAGTAATTTAGCATCTTCCTCGTTCAGCTCGTTCTGGATGGCGCAGGGGAAGGCGATGTCGCATTTTACCTCCCACGGCTTGCGTCTCGCGAAGAACTTGGCGTCGAACTCGGCGGCGTACGGTTCGACGATATCGTTATTGCTTGCCCTCAGCTCCAGCATGTAATCGACACCCTCTTGTGTAAGTCCCTTCTCGTCGAGTACGTACCCGTCGGGGCCGGAGATAGCTACTACCTTGGCTCCTAGCTGGAGTAATTTCTGTGCCGCACCCCACGCCACGTTACCGAAGCCGGAGAGCGCTACAGTCTTGCCTGCCAGTTCCTCGCCCTTCTCGGCCAACATGTGCTGGCAGAAGTAGACGGCCCCGTACCCGGTAGCTTCCGGTCGGATTCTCGACCCGCCGAACTCGCGCGCTTTACCGGTGAGCACGCCGGTGAACTCGTTGCGGATGCGCTTGTACTGCCCGTACAGGTAGCCAATTTCGCGTCCTCCCACGCCGATATCCCCGGCGGGCACGTCCGTGTCCGGCCCGATGTGCTTGCACAGTTCCGTCATGAAACTCTGGCAGAAGCGCATGATCTCGTTATCGGACTTGCCTTTCGGGTTAAAGTCCGAGCCGCCTTTCCCGCCACCCATTGGCAGGGTTGTCAGCGAGTTCTTGAAGGTCTGTTCGAAGCCCAGGAACTTGAGGCCCCCGAGCGTCACGGAGGGGTGGAAACGCAGCCCGCCCTTGTAGGGGCCGATGGCGCTGTTAAATTGCACGCGATACCCGCGGTTGATCTGGAACTCGCCCCGGTCATCGATCCAGGGGACGCGAAACATGATCACCCGTTCCGGCTCGACCATCTTCTCGAGGATCTTGTTAGCCTTGTATCTCGGGTTAGCCTGGTAAGTATCCCAGACAGTTTCGACGACCTCTTCCACGGCCTGGTGAAATTCGGTTTCTCCCACGGTTTTAGCCTTTAGGGCTTCCATGAATTCTTTGATTTCTGGTTTCATTCTGATGTGTTTTAAACAAACGATTAATAGGGTTTACTTCTCTCGCGATTGGATTTAAATTGCCTCAAAAGTATAGCTTTGTCATGTATCCCGCAATAGTTTCAGAACTTATTTGTAATGAAAAAAAACGATTAACAAGCGATTTGAAACCAGAACGCCCCCCCGTGATTTATAAATAACAATCCCCGGTGGTGGTATACCATCAGGCCAGCGTGTAACGTTTTCCTGGCAACGGGATAATCACGCCTTCCAGCTCCAGTTTCAGTAACATTGGCGTCAGCTCCGGCAGCGGGATTTCTGCGAGAAGGCTGAGCTGGTCGACGTGTTGCTCGCCTTGTTCTTGCAGTATTCTCTTCACCCGGTCCTCCCGTTCGGGCTCGGTAAAGAGATCCAGCGACACGGGTATCGTCCGCGACACCCGAGGCTCCCATCCCAGCACGTGGAGCACGTCGGCGGTCTCCTCGACCAGCTGCGCGACGTTACTCTTGATGAGAAAGTTGCAACCGGAGGAAAGAAAGTCATCCGGTCGTCCCGGGATAGCCATCACGCTCCGGTCGTATGCGAAGGCATGTCGCGCCGTGGACATGGCCCCGCCCCGGATAGCTGATTCTGCCACCAGCACCGCGTCGCTCGTGCCGGCAATGATGCGATTACGCTGCAAGAAGTTAGCGGGAAGGATAGGAGCCGTCGAGGGGTACTCGCTGATCAGGCATCCGCCCTGGTCGATAATCTTCCCTGCCATCTCCTTGTGTCGCGCCGGGTACAGGGTATTCAGCCCATGCCCCATCACGGCCCACGTGACCAGTCCCGCGCGCAATGCCGCCTGGTGTGCTGTTGCATCGATCCCGTAGGCCAGCC
>JAITJA010000075.1 GCA_031279175.1 Odoribacteraceae bacterium | reverse complement strand
CGCGATGTCCCAACGGGGGACACTTTCCCACGCGCTCCAGGGAAAACGTCCCGCGGGGGGGAAACCTTCCCCACGGCCCAGGGAGGCTTTCCCGCGAGGGGGAAACCTTCCCCACGGTCTGGGGAGACTTTCCCCCCCGCGGGACCCTTTCCCGCGCGGCCCGGGGAAAGTGTCCCGTCAAGGGGACACTCTCCCCGCGTCAAGGAATCTTCCGGGAGTTCCAGAAACCCCTCCCCGGGCCCGGGGCCAGGCGTCAGGCGTCACCCGGGACCTTCCCCGGGAGCGGGGGAGGTCGTCAGGTACTACTTCCCCGCCAGCCGGCAGGGAGACGTCACTCGTGTAGTGACACTTTCCTGTCAAGTTGGCGGGGAAAGTAGCCCCCCGGGGTGAACGCGGGGGGGGGAGAGGCCCGCGACCCCGGTAAATCCCGGGGTGATCTCGTGTAATAAAGGGGGTGCTCAGGGGCGATGCTTTTTCTTCCTCGCGTTCCCGCAGCCGTGACAGCCGTTGCAACGTCCGCGCGCGAGGCGGTAGGCCCGTCGCGCCAGCAGGAAAAGCGCGAGAGCCACGACCATGCAGGTGACAAGCATCTGGTAGTCGATCTCTCCCGTTGGCGTCATGAAATCCAATCGAGTATTGTTTTCAGGAGGTAACACGCTCCCCAGGCGAGTGCCGTTGTGTATCCCATCACGAAGGCGCCCCATTTCCAGTTTGCCTCCTTGCATATTGCCAGGATTGCCGTGAAACAAGGCGAGTAAAGGAGGACGAATAGCATGAAGAGGATGGCGAAACGCGGGGTGTAGGTGGCATGGAGCCTGTCGCCGAGCTTCTTGTTGTTGCCCTCGTCGACTTCCTCGCCGAGGTATAGGACGGACATGGTGCTTATCACGACCTCCTTTGCCGCCCATCCAGCCAGCAGGCTGACCCCGGCGCGCCAGTCGAAGCCGAGCGGGTCCCACGCGGGGGCCATGCTCTTTCCGACGCGCGCGAGGTAAGAGTTTGCCTGTCGTTCGATGGCGTGCTCGTGTTGCAGGGCGAGCAGCGCGTTCTCGAGCGAGAGGGCTTGTCGGTCGATCGCGTCCCGTTCCCGTTCGCGCCTCGCGGCGCTCGCGCTATCTACCGGGAAGTAACCGAGCGCGACGAGGCGGTCAAATTCCCGCGCGTCCCAGATCGTTCGCGCGTCCGGCGGGAGTGGGATGTCGAGGCGGGAGGCGAGCTGTCGTTCGCGTTGCAGGGCGAGGATGGCGGCCTCTCGACGTGGCGCGTTGATCTCTTCTTGTCGCGCGATCTCGTTTATCGCGCGCTCGTGCCGTTCTTCCCGTTCCTTGTCGACGGGGAAATAGCCGAGCGCCCAGATGAGTATGGTGACGAGCATGACGAGCCCGCCCATTTTTTTAAGGTATTGCTTGCTCTTGTGCCACATGTGTAGCACGGTAGAACGGGCGGTGGGCATCCGGTAAGGCGGTAGTTCCATGACGAACGGCGCTTCCTGCTTGTTGAAGAGTAGTTTCTTGAATATTTTCCCGAAGACGATGGCCACGAGTATTCCCGTGACGTACACTCCGAGGAGTACCAGTGCCGGGTAGCCGGGGAAGAAAGCCGGGGCGAGGAGGGTGTAGACGGGTAGTCGCGCGTTGCAGGACATGAATGGGTTGATGAGGATCGTGAGCAGGCGGTCGCCGCGGTTTTCCAGTACGCGCGTGGCCATGATCGCCGGCACGTTGCAGCCAAATCCCATGACGAGCGGGATGAAGCTTTTGCCGTGTAGTCCGATCTTGTGCATGAGCTTGTCCATGATAAAAACGGCGCGGGCCATGTACCCGGTATCTTCCATGAATGAGATAAAGAAGAACAGGATGAGAATGTTCGGGAGGAAAATGATGACGCTGCCCACGCCGCGGATGATGCCGTCGACGAGTAGGCTTTCGAGGGGGCCTTCCTGCATGACGGACTTGACGAACGCGCCGAGTAGCGAGACCTTGTCGTCAATCCAATCCATCGGGAACTTCCCGAGAATAAAGGTGGCACAGAAAGTGACGGCGAGGAAGAAGAGGAAGAGCGGGATCCCGAGAAACCTGTGCGTGAGCAAAGAGTCGATATAGAGGCTTCTGCCGTTGCGGTTGCCCTTTGGCTCCCGGTAGGTCTCTTTTAGCGCGCCGGAGATGAATCCGTACCGCGCGTCGGTGAGCGTAGCCTCCACGGGTTCGTCGTGGAGGGCCTCGAGGCGTTCGGCTTGCTCCCGGCAGACCTCGCGCAGGCGTTCGCTGCCCCCGCGATCGACGAGCCGTAGGGCCTCCGCGTCCTTCTCGAGGAGCTTCAGCGCGAGGAAACGTGGGGAGATGCCGGCGACAAGGTCTTGCTCGCGCTCGAGGTTCGCGCGGATGGCCGCGATGCCCTCTTCCACGTCGTTGCCGTAGTGTACATGCACGTGCCGCGTGTACTCGCTCCTTCCCTCGTGCACCTCGATGATCTCTTGTAGCAGCTCTTTAATTCCCTTTCCCCTCGCCGCCACGGTCGGCACGATCGGCATCCCGATCATCTTTCCCATCGCGCGGTAATCGAACTCGGCGCCGGAACGCTCCATCTCGTCGAACATGTTCAGGGCGATCACGGTCCTGACGTCCATGTCGATCAACTGGGTCGACAGGTAGAGGTTGCGTTCGAGGTTCGACGCGTCCACGACGTTGACGACCACGTCCGGGGCGCGGCTCGCGATATACTCGCGAACGAAGCGCTCCTCGCTGGAGTAGGCTGACAGGGAGTACGTGCCCGGCAAGTCGACGATAGTAAAACGATAGCCGCCAAAGCGCACGCGGGCCTCTTTCGCCTCGACCGTCACGCCACCGTAGTTCCCCACGCGCTCGGACGCGCCGCTCGCGTAATTAAAGAGCGTGGTCTTTCCCGCGTTCGGGTTGCCGACGAGGGCCACGTGGATATTCTTGTCGCGAACCTTCCACTGCCCGGCAAAGACCTCGACGACCTCCTGCAATTCCCCGCGAATGCCCACTACCCCGGCAGCCTCTTGTAACGAGACGATCTCGACGAAAGCCGCCTCCTGCCGCCGCAACGACACCTCGTAGCCCATGATCGCGTATTCGATGGGATCTCGTAGCGGCGCGTTCTTAATTGCCTTGACGACTTTCCCCCGGATGAATCCCATTTCGTTGAGTCGCTTGCGGAAAGCCCCGTATCCTTTCACTTTCACGATCACCGCCTCTTCTCCTGTTTTTAGATCTGCAAGTACCATATAGCTATTCTGAATTTTCTCGCGCAAAAGTAACCAATTATAGTATACTCGGTCTAAATAAGGAGAAATAAAAATCCCCGCCGTCTCGCGAATAACGCGGGACGAACGGGTTATTCGCGAAATATCATTACATTTGTTCATGATATTCAAAAGGAGATGAAACAAGAAGAAATCTGGAAGCACATTAACGAATTATTCTCGAATACAGCGGCTAATATTAACGTCTTGGAGGAGGAGATCGATCTCGTGGTGCAGCGAAAGTACATGAATCTCGCGAGTAAACTGATCGGGAACGCGGGAGAAGAAAAGGAGGTGCTGCAACATGCCCGGGAGAACGTCCAGCGCCTGTTCGACAAAACGACGGGTGATAAAGAGAAAAAAGAATTACTCGTGCTCCTCGCCATGATCGACGACGTGGTCATCTACCGGGCCATCGAATCCTTCGCCAAGCAGGGGGGGCGCCTGAAAAAATGGGCCACGGTGGCGCTCCAGCAATCTCGTATATTGATACAGTCCACGCTCATGGACGGGTCATCGTTCTTCGTTTCCACGGGCCTGGGCGGATCCGGGATGAACCTGCGTTATTGCTGTGTTTTACTGATTAGCGATGGAATAGAGCTGAAACCGTACCAGCGCGATATCGTCCGGGAAGAATCAAAACTGGCCATCACGCGGCAGGGCGGGAGCATCGAACAGTGCGAGTTCCACGATCGTTACATCATTCTGGTATTACTCCTGCCGATCCTTGTCGACCTGAATAGCACGTTTGAAGGCATCATCAAGGAGTGTAACACCTACGGGGAATGTCTGAGTGAACGAATGATCCTCACGAACGTGAAAAAATTCTCCGACAAGGATATCAAAGATTTTATAGAAAGCGAACAGGCAAGTGAACCGGGTAATGACGCGGGACCCCGCGCGAAGTAGTCCCGGGTAAATCGCGGGACAACTTAGAATGGATATAAAAGTTCACTGCCGGTTCCATGAAAACGGAGAAAAAGATACTTTTGTCGCGCATTTGAATTTCTTAAAAAGAACATCATCATGAATAGTTTTATTACTTCATCTATCGGGAAAAAAGCCATTATGAGCGTGTCGGGCTTTTTTCTTGTATCTTTTTTGTGCGTGCACCTGACGGCGAACTTGATGATCGTCGTGGATAGCAGCGGGGAGATCTTTAACGAGGTGTGTCACTTCATGGCCACGAACCCGGTTGTCCGGGTCATCGAGCCGGTGTTGGCACTGGGCTTCCTCCTGCACATCGCGCTGGCCTCGTGGATCACGTTGCAAAACAGGGCGGCGCGCCCCGTCAAGTACGCCCGAAGCAACCAGGCAGGAAACGCCTCGTGGGTCTCGAGAAACATGTACATCCTGGGCGCGTTAATCCTCGTCTTCCTGCTGTTACACCTGTGGAACTTCTGGTGGAAGATCAAGTTCGCCGGCGACCCGCTCCTCGAGGAGATCGAGGTAAATGGCGTCCTCGTGGAGAATACCTACGCGCTCGTCTCCGGTCTCTTCAAGACGAGTGTCGTTTACTGCGGCTTGTACATCCTTGGCGGCGTCCTCCTTGGCCTGCACCTCGCGCATGGCTTCGGGGCGGCATTCCAGTCCATCGGGCTAAGCAACCGGGTATGGCGGAAACGCTGGGCCTTCCTGGGCACGCTATTCGCCGTTATTGTTGCCGGCGGGTTCAGCATTATCCCGATCTATTTCTTGCTGGGACTGGGAGGATAAACACGATTTGATAACTTGTAAATCATTTGACCGATGAATAAATTAGACGCGAAAATACCAGAAGGGGCACTTGCCGAGAAGTGGGCAAACCACAAGGCTCATATCGGAGTGGTCAGCCCGGCCAACAAAAGAAAATTAGATATTATCGTCGTGGGCACTGGCCTGGCCGGCGGGTCGGCTGCAGCCAGTCTCGCGGAACTTGGCTACAACGTGCTCTCGTTTTGCTACCAGGACTCGCCGCGACGCGCGCACTCGATCGCCGCGCAAGGAGGTATCAATGCCGCCAAGAATTACCAGAACGATAATGACTCCATCTACCGTCTCTTCTACGAGACCATCAAGGGAGGAGACTACCGCGCCCGCGAGGCCAATGTATACCGGTTGGCCGAGGTCAGCGGGGCAATCATTGACCAGTGCGTCGCGCAAGGCGTGCCGTTCGCCCGCGATTACGGCGGGTTGCTCGACAACAGATCCTTCGGGGGCGCTCTCGTGAGCCGCACGTTTTACGCCCGCGGCCAAACCGGACAACAATTGCTGCTCGGCTGTTACGGGGCGCTCAACCGGCAGGTGAAGAACGGGAACGTGAAGGTATATAGCCGGCACGAGGTGCTCGACGTCGTCGTCATCGACGGGAAAGCCAGGGGAGTGATCGCGCGCGACCTCGTCACCGGAAAGATCGAACGCTTCGGGGCACACGCCGTCGTGCTCGCCACCGGCGGCTACGGGAACGTGTTCTTCCTCTCCACGAACGCCATGGGATGTAACGTCAGTGCCGCGTGGCAGGCCTACAAGCGGGGAGCTTTCTTCGGGAACCCCTGCTTCGTGCAGATACACCCCACTTGCATCCCCGTCCACGGCGACCAGCAGAGCAAGCTCACCCTCATGTCCGAGTCCTTGCGCAATGACGGACGCGTCTGGGTGCCGAAAAAGAAAGAAGACGCGGAGAAGTTGCAAGCCGGGACAATCTCTACAAACGACATCCCGGACGAGGACCGCGATTTCTACCTCGAACGTCGCTACCCCGCTTTCGGGAATCTCGTGCCACGCGACGTGGCGTCACGCGCCGCGAAAGAGCGATGCGATGCCGGGTTCGGAGTCAATAACACCGGGAAGGCCGTCTTCCTCGACTTCAAGTATGCCATCCAGCGGCTTGGCGAGGAGACCATCCGCAAGCGCTACGGGAATCTCTTCCAGATGTACGAGAAGATCACGGACGTCAACCCGTACCGCGAGCCGATGATGATCTATCCCGCCATCCACTACTCCATGGGAGGGCTCTGGGTAGATTACAATCTCATGACTACCATCCCGGGCCTCTACGCCATCGGCGAGTGTAATTTCTCGGACCACGGGGCCAACCGTCTCGGTGCATCGGCACTGATGCAGGGGTTGGCCGACGGGTACTTTATCCTTCCCTACACCATCGGCGACTACCTCGCCAAGGAGATACAGACCCCGAAGATCAACACCGCCTCCCCCGAGTTCAACGAGGCCGAGCAACGAGTCAATGACCGCCTCCGCGCCCTCGGCGAGATCAAGGGGACGAAATCCCCGGATCACTTCCACAAGCTCCTGGGACGCGTCATGTGGGACCACGTCGGCATGGCCCGCGACGCGAAAGGCCTGGAACAGGCATCGCGAATGATCCAGGAACTCAAGCAAGAGTTCTACCGCGACCTCCGCGTCACCGGCGACCTCTCCGCCATGAATAACGAACTGGAAAAGGCCGCGCGCGTGGCAGATTTCTTCGAACTGGCCGAGCTGATGACGCGTGACGCCATCGAACGCGCGGAGTCGTGCGGGGGGCACTTCCGCCTCGAGTCCGTCACCGGGGAAGGAGAGGCCAAACGAGACGACGACCGATACCGCCACGTCTCCGCCTGGGAATACAAGGGAGACGACAACGCGCCCGAACTACACCAGGAGCCGCTCGTGTACGAGAATATCCAGATCGCGCAACGATCTTACAAGTAACCCGTAATCATAGAAAACATGCCTGACAAAATACTAAAGGAATTAACCTTGAAAATATGGCGGCAAAAGAACGCCAAAGCAAAAGGTGGCTTCGAGACCTATAAAATACGCGACATCTCGGGAGGCACTTCCTTCCTTGAAATGCTCGATATCCTCAACGAGCAGCTCGTTAGCGAGAACAAGGAGCCTGTCGCCTTCGACCACGACTGCCGGGAGGGAATCTGCGGCATGTGTAGCCTGTTCATCAACGGACGCGCGCACGGCCCTGACGACGAGGTCACCACCTGCCAGCTACACCTGCGCCGCTTCAAGGATGGCGAGACCATCACCATTGAACCGAGGAGCTCGGGAGCATTCCCCGTCATCAAAGATCTCATCGTCGACCGGAAAGCGTTCGAGAAGATTCAACAAGCCGGCGGGTATGTCTCCGTCACCACCGGCGGGGTGCCCGACGGCAACGCGATCCCCGTCCCCAGCGAGAAGGCTGAAGAAGCCATGGACGCCGCCGCCTGCATCGGTTGCGGGGCATGTGTGGCCACCTGCAAAAACTCCTCGGCCATGCTATTCGTCGCGGCAAAAGTATCGCAACTCGCCCTGCTGCCGCAAGGAAAAATCGAGGCCGCTCGAAGGGCAAGAGCCATGGTCGCGAAAATGGACGAACTCGGCTTCGGGAACTGCACCAACACCGGGGCATGTGAATCCGAGTGCCCCAAGAAAATCTCCATCGAGCACATCGCGCGTCTCAACAGGGAATATCTCAAGGCCAAATTACAAGAATAGACAACGCGCTCGCCGGAGCGAGAAACGCTACCCCGGCAGGAATTTATCTCCTGCCGGGGTTTTTCGCGCATGGCGGGAACGAAAACGCTCGACAGGAACATCAAGGAACACGCCGCGTGAAACTATTCTACAGGGAAAAAGGCGAGGGAACACCCCTCCTCATCCTGCACGGCCTCTGGGGGGCTTCCGAGAACTGGCTACCGGTAGCCAATCGCCTGGCCGATCGATTCCGGGTCATTCTCCCCGACCTCCGGGGTCACGGGCGATCGCCACGCGAACCGGTCATGGATATAGAAACAATGCGCGACGACATCCGGGGGCTTATCGAATCGTTATCTCTCCATCGGCCACCGGACATCGCGGGGCACTCCCTTGGCGGGAAGATCGCCATGATGCTACGAATCGCGTCGCCCGCCCTCATCTCGAAAACCATCATCATTGACGTCGCCCCCGTCACCTACCCTCCCGACCTCTTCCACGAGCACGCCCGTCTCCTCCACCTCGCGGAAAGCCTCGACCTCTCCCGTTTCCCAACCCTCCAGGCACTCTCGGCTGCTCTCCATGCCGTTCCCCATGTCGTTCCCCATGCCGTTCCCCGTGACGTTCCCCGTGACGTTCCCCATGTCGTTCCCCATGTCGTTCCCCGTGCCGTTCCCCGTGCCGTTCCCCATGTCGTTCCCCGTGACGAGTGGGAGCGCCAGGTCATCCTCAAGAACGTCCGGAAATCCCCCGGCGGCCTCACCTGGAAAATCAACCTCCCTGCCATCCGCGCGCATCTCGACCACTTCCGCGGCTTCCCTTCCCCTCCTATCGTCCCTCCTATCGTCCCTCCCGGTGGCGACATCCTCTTCATCAAGGCCAGTCGCTCCCCCTACATACCTGGACTACATGCCATCCACCCCATCTTTCCCGCTGCCCGCCTCGTTCAGGTTGACGATTGTGGACACCATCTTCACCAAGAGCAGCCCGGACCTCTCGCCAGTGCCATCCGGGACTTCCTCGAGTAACCCCTTGCCGTGACAACAATTAAAAAAGCACTTCAGGTAATGCCGCGCGACGAAGCCGGGCAATAAAAATCCCCCGTTACTAATCCCGTTAATCATGAAACAAGTAAAACAAGCATCCACCGGGGGAAACGCGCGCGGAAGACGAGTAACATAAACCTACGCGAGGCGCGTACGCGCGAGTGCCAGCGACAAAGCCCCGGGGACAACAAGTAAAGATCCCGGTTTTATGCTTCCTGCACGTTGTTTGGTGCCTCCTACACGTTGTTTTATGCTTCCTACACGTTGTTTGGTGCTTCCTACACGTTGTTTGGTGCTTCCTGCACGTTGTTTTATGCTTCCTACACGTTGTTTTATGCTTCCTACACGTTGTTTTATGCTTCCTACACGTTGTTTGGTGCTTCCTACACGTTGTTTGGTGCTTCCTGCACGTTGTTTGGTGCTTCCTACACGTTGTTTTATGCTTCCTACACGTTGTTTGGTGCTTCCTACACGTTGTTTGGTGCCTCCTACACGTTGTTTGGTGCTTCCTACACGTTGTTTGGTGCTTCCTACACGTTGTTTTATGCTTCCTACACGTTGTTTCGTCGGATCTCGGGCGTGAACTGGAAGTATTCCGTCAGCTTCTCCCGGTTCTCCCTCCATGTGGTGATACTCCCGGGTCGAGATAGAGGTCTATGCTTTGGCAAATCAACGGTAGACAAGCCCGCGTATCCCCGGAACGCGTACGTCCCGATAGTTATCGCGGACGATAGATCAATAGTTTTTTTCACGGGAACACGGGAATAACCGGGATGAAAAGCCTACTTTCGTTGAAAAAAAAGCATGTACAAGGAAATTGATATCCGGGTGACCCCGGAAGAGGCGCGCGACGAGGAGACTATCCGGCAAATCGTGGCGGAAGCGTTACACGTTCACCCGGGACGAATCGCGCGCGTGGCGCTCGCGCGGAAATCGGTGGACGCGCGGCGGCGACAAGTGATGATCCAGCTGCGCGTGGGGGTGCACGTGGACGCGATGGAGACGCGCGCCCCGCTCTTCGTCCCCGCCTACCGCGACGTGACGCGGGGCGAACCGGTGATTGTCGTCGGGGCGGGGCCGGCAGGATTGTTCGCTGCCCTGCGCCTGTTAGAGCGCGGTTTTCGCCCCGTCGTGCTGGAACGCGGCAAGCGCGTGGAGGAGCGGCGGCTCGACTTGCAACGGCTGTACCGCTCCGGGCAGGTGGACGAGGATTCGAATTACGGCTTCGGCGAGGGCGGGGCCGGCGCGTTCTCCGACGGGAAGCTGTTTACCCGCTCCGGGAAACGAGGCGACGCCCGGCGCGTGCTGGAAATACTGGTGCATCACGGCGCGCCGGCGGTGATCCTGACGGACGCGCACCCCCACGTCGGGACAGATCGCCTGCCGCGGGTCATGGCGAATATCCGCCATACCATCGAGCAGCACGGCGGCGAGGTGCTCTTCGGGCACCGGGTGACGAGCCTGCTCCTCCGTGAAGGGCAAATCGCGGGCGTGGTCGCCAACGAGCGGGAGTTTCTCTCCGGGCGGGTCATCCTGGCGACGGGACACTCCGCGCGCGACGTCTACCGGATGCTGCATCGCCACTCGATCCGCGTGCTCCCGAAGGATTTCGCGGTGGGCCTGCGACTGGAACATCCCCAGGAGTTGATAGACCGTATCCAGTACCATCACCCGGGAGGCCGGGGCAACTTCCTGCCCGCGGCCGAGTATAATTTCGCCGTGCAGGTGGGGGGGCGCGGGGTCTATTCCTTTTGCATGTGCCCCGGCGGCGTGGTGGTCCCGGCTTGCACGGCTCCCGGGCAACAGGTGGTCAACGGGATGTCCTCCTCGGGACGTAACACCCCGTGGGCAAACGCGGCGATCGTCACCCCGGTGGGGGAGGCCGAGCTGGAAAGTTTACACTATCCCGGCCTCTTCGGGGGCATGGAGTTCCAGGAGAGCCTCGAGGAGGAGGCGTGGCGGCGCGGCGGCGGTAACCTGGCAGCCCCGGCACAACGCCTGACGCACTTCCTCGAGGGGAGGAGCGGCCCGGGCCTGCCGCGCTCGTCGTACAAGCCCGGGATAACGTCGTCGCCGCTCCACGAGTGGTTTCCCCCCTTGCTGCGCGACCGCCTGCGCGAGGGCCTCGCTTGTTTCGGGCGGAAAGCGCGCGGCTTTATCACGGGCGAGGCGCTCCTGTTGGGAGTAGAGACGCGCACTTCCTCCCCGTTTCGCGTCCCGCGCGACGCGACGCGCCTGGAACACCCCTGTGTCGCCGGACTTTACCCGTGCGGGGAGGGCGCCGGTCATGCCGGCGGTATTGTTTCCGCGGCGATGGATGGCGAGAACGTGGCGTCTGTCATCAACTAAAGTGATAAAAATGACGGTCAAACATTGAAAAAACAACTTTCGCGCAATACAATAAGGGCCACGCGGGGCTTCGCGACAGATAGAAACGGACGCGTGAAACGCTTTAAACCTACTGGTTTTGTTTTTATTAGGAGATAATCCTCCTCCTCCCTGTTTTTTTTGCCGGAATCTTTTTTTTAGACGGAAAATAGTTTACATTTGCCTGACTAAACGATAAGAATAGTTCTTTTAAACCCTAATTTCATAGTTATGAATAAAACTCAATTGATCGATGCCATTGCCGAACAGGCTGGTTTAAGTAAAGTGGACGCGAAAAAGGCTTTGGACGCTTTTGTCGCTATCGTAAGCGGATCGCTAAAGAACAATGACAATGTTTCCTTGGTTGGTTTTGGTTCCTTCTCGGTTGTCGGTAGGCAAGGGAGGAATGGAGTGAATCCCCGTACCGGGCAAAAGATCCAGATTCCCGCCAGGAGAGCGGTGAAGTTTAGCCCGGGAATCGAGTTGTCAAAAAGACTTTAGGTAGTTAACAGGTGATGAAAAGAAGAGGACGTCCATTCCGGACGCCCTCTTTTTCGTTTGTAAATATTCTCTACTTTCGCGACGAAGATACGTGATCCCGCGCACTATGCAATACCTCATACCAGAGATAAAGAAAGGAAACATGAACGCGTTCCGCGGGTTCTTCGAGAAATTATACCCCGTGCTATGCGTCTTTACCTCGCGCTATATCAAGAATCGCGAGCAGTGCGAGGATATCGCGCAAGAAGTATTGCTGCTCTACTGGGAACGTCGCGATCGCTTCGATCACCTCTTTCAAGTAAAAAGCTTCCTGTTTGTCTCCGCGCGGAATCGCTCGCTGAACCTGATCAAGAGAGAAAAAGTAAACCGGGATTTCCTGCGCGATAGCCACGTCGGGAGCGACGACTTCTACGAGGGAAACGTGATCGAGCAAGATACCTACCTGCTCGTGCGACAAGCGATCGAGGAGTTGCCACCACGGGCGCGCACCGTCATCAAACTGGCAATGGACGGGCTTACAAACCCGGAAATCGCGCGGGAAATGAATATCTCCGCGGAGACCGTGCACACCCTGAAGAAAACAGCCTATCGCAAATTACGCGAGCGGTTGCAGGATCTTTACGTGATCTTCCTCTTCTCCATCTAAATCCCTCTTCCTGTTTTTTTGTCGCCGAGTCACCCTGTTTCGGCTCGAGATTGTTATACCGTGAAAAAAAATTAATATGGAGGAGAAATTATTCCGGTTGACCAGGGCACTGGCCGCCCGATTCACCGGGGACGAAAGCCCGGAAGACAAACAAATCATCGAGGAATGGATCGACGGGGACGAGCATCGCGCCGCCCTCGTCCGGGGGATCATGGACAAAAAACGCTTCGAGGCGAATCGCGAAGAGACGCGGCTGTATCCCGCCGGGAAGGCATGGAAACGGTTCAGGCGCGCGACGGGGAGAGGGCACTGGAGCCGCGTGTTGTATCCTGTTGCCGCGACGATCCTGCTCGCGGGAGTGCTGTCCGTCTTCCGCTCGCGTGAAATGCCGCTACCGGTGGCGATGGAAGAGGACGAGGAATTTTTCTTCCACTCCGGCACGACGGGAGCATTGCTCACGCTGGACGACGGGCGGATCGTGAACATCGACAAGCAGACCGCGCTACTAATGACGGAGCGAGACGGCACGACAATTATCGTCGATTCCAGCGGGATGGATTACCACCTCCCGGTAGAGACGCCGGCGGAAGAGGTGTACAACGAGGTGCGCACCCCGACGGGGATGGAGTTCCCGTTGACGCTCTCCGACGGGACGCGGGTATACCTGAACGCCGAGTCGCGCTTGCGTTTCCCGGTGCATTTTCCCGGTGATACCCGCGAGGTAGAGCTGGAAGGAGAGGCCTTCTTCGAGGTGACGCCTGACGCGGCGCGCCCCTTCACGGTGCGCTCGGGCGGGATCGCGACGCGGGTACTCGGCACCTCGTTCAATACCCGCGCGTACGGGAACGAGCGCCTCGTGGTGACGACCCTCGTGGAGGGGCGCGTGGAACTTCTCGGCAAGCAAGGACGATGGGAGATCACTGCCGGCGAACAGGGGTGCTACGTCAAGGCAACGGGAGCGTGCGAGGTGCGCCGGGTGGACGCGGATCTTTACACGGCGTGGCGGTCGGGCAAGTTTATTTTCAGGAACGAGCGCCTGGAGGACATCCTCTCGTACCTCTCTCGCTGGTACGGCTTCGAGTATGAATTCCGCGACGAGGCGGCGCGAGATATCGAGATCGGGACGAGCCTCGATCGTTATCGCGACATGGAACCAATCGTCCGGATATTGCAGACGACAGACCTGGCACACGTGGTTCGCGTCGGTAATAAACTGGAGATCTACAGCAAATAATGAAAAACGCGCCGGGCGTTACGAGCACCCGACGCGCGATCAATTAATATCAAAGTCCTAAACACTTTAACACTCTAAAAGTATGAAGAAAAAACGAAGTAATGATTCCCCCGGGCGGGAAAAGTGGAACAAAATTCTTTTAGTCATGAAACTTAAGATCATGTTAGTACTCCTGAGTTGTTTGCCGATCTCGGCGACGGTCTACTCGCAGGACAGTAAACTATCGTTACGCGTGGAAAACGCGAGTCTCGAGGAGGTCATCTGGGACCTGCAGAAAAGAACAGGGTTCGTCTTCATGTACGGCACGCGGGAAATCGATGGCGTACACGGGTTGAACATCGACGCGAAAGAGTTAACCGTGAAAGAGATCCTCGAGCAGTGCCTGAAAGGGACTGGCCTCACCTCGGAGATCAGCGGTGACGCGGTGATTATCCGGAAGGCGGCGTCGCAACAAGAAATGGTCATCCTCAAGGGAAAAGTGCAGGACGAGAGGGGAGGAGCGCTACCCGGCGTGACCGTGCAGGTAAAAGGGACGACAGTGGGCGTCTCCGCCGACATCAAGGGCGAGTTCATCCTCTCGATCCCCCGACGTGACGACATCGTGCTGGTATTTAGTTTCGTCGGGATGATAAAACAGGAGATCGCGTGGAAGGGCGAGACAACGCTGGAAGTCGTGATGAAAGAGGAGATCAAGGCTATCGAGGAGATGGTCGTGACCGGCTACTCCGTCTTCCGCAAGGGAGACTACGTGGGGGCCATCACCGTCGTACGCGGCGAGGACGTCTACGTGGCCGGCGAGACGAGCATCGACCAGATGTTACAGGGCGTGATCCCCGGCATGTCCGTCATCACGCGTTCCGGCCAGGTTGGTTCATCGCCGAAGATCCGCGTCCGCGGCACCTCCACGCTGCTGGGCAACCAGGAGCCGGTATGGGTTGTTGACGGGGTAATCCAGCGCGACCCGCTGCCGGTGCCCGACAACAACATGTCCATGTCGGCCGACATCAACGAGATGCGAGAGATCGCCTCGAACGCCATCGCGTGGCTTAACCCGTTAGACATCGAGACCATCACCGTGCTCAAGGACGCCTCCGCGACGGCCATTTACGGCTCGCAAGCGGCCAACGGCGTTATTGTCATCACGACGAAAAAAGCTCGCGCCGGGGACATTGCCGTCTCCTACAGCGGGAACTTCTCCATCGGCCAGCGTCCCCGTTACGCCCTCTACGACCTGATGAATTCGCAGGAGGCCATGCAATTCTCGAAGGAACTTTACCTTGCCCGCGAGAGCTACACGATGGAGGTGATGCCCATTGGTTACGGTGGCCTGATCCAGCGGCTACAGAACAAGGAGATCACTTACGACGAGCTGATCGCCGAGTATCGCCAGATGGAGCGGCAAAACACCGACTGGTTCGCCCTACTCTTCCGCAACTCCTTTAATCATGGTCACAACATCAGCATCTCCGGGGGAACGGAGAAGGTGATGAGCCGCAACTCGTTTAATCTTCAGCAGCAAAAAGGAGAGGCCATCGGCAACGACATGCTCACCTTCACGGCAAGCTCGAACACGACCTTCCGTCTCGGGGAGAACCTGCTACTGAACATGCTGCTGAACGGCAGCGTCCGCGAGACGAGTGGATTTGCCTACGGCGTGAGTCCCTTCAACTACGCCTACAACACCACGCGTACCATCCCGATGTACAACGAGGACGGGACATTCTTCTACCACGAGAAGTCAGGAAAATACAGTACGGTAAATACCTCCAACAACAAGTACAACTACAATATCCAGAACGAGCTGGACAACACGGGCAACAACAACGCGACCAAGACATTTGGCAGCACGGTTGACTTGAGATGGAAGATATTCACCGACCTGGAATACCAGGGGTTATTCTCCTACAATGTCTCTTCTTCAGAGATAAAGACCTACGCCACCGAGCTATCCTTCCACGTCACGCAAACGAGGGGATACGAGTACGGCGTGGTGCTTCCAAACTCCGTCGAGGAGCTGGCCAGCCAGCTACCTTTCGGTGGACTGGTACAGATAGAGAACGCCATGAACAGGGACTACTCCTTTAGAAACAGCCTTGTCTACAACAAGACATTCAATGACGCTCATCGCCTGATCCTTCAACTGGGGATCGAGGCGCGATCGGCCACCACGAACGGCAATACCAACACCCGCTACGGCTACCTGCGTTACCGCGGCGAGAGCTTCGCCTCCGTGCCGTTGTCCTACGTCCAGGGAACGGTCACGCGTCCAAGCACGCTGCACGAGGAGATGCGTGACAACGCGAGAATCGTCGACCGGAAGAAT
>JAITJA010000064.1 GCA_031279175.1 Odoribacteraceae bacterium | reverse complement strand
GCGCGATACCTAACCCAACATTTCCCGCCCTGTACCAGGCAAAAGGAATGGCAACCGCCACTTTCAGCACCCGACGCGAGTATCGTTGCATGAATCAAGTATCTTCTTACCTTCGCGAGCGAACAACAAATAACATGAACATGAAAATGACTGCTCAAAACAAGATCTCGATCATCGCGGCTGCTGTTATCTGCATACCGCTAAGTGGAATCGTGAGAACTTTCGAGAAGAACTTCTCTTATATCGATAGCCTCTGCATGACTCTCGTTGTACTCGTGCCGGTTGGCTGGGTATTTATCTACATCTGCACCCTGTTGTACGATCGGAAAGTAGAGATGAGGCGAGAAGCAAGACTGAAAGAGGGTGAACCCGTGGCAAACCAGTCACTCCCGGGTGAAGGTGCGGCGGCGGCGCGCGTCGACGCGAGAACAAGTGACAAGAACGAGAGAGCTACCAGCGAACGAAAGCTGACCTGCAGGATTATTGTGATAACCATCATCATGGCAGCGATAGCGCTAAAGCCGCTCTTGACATTTTTCTCCACGGGGCTTGCTATCAATGTATGGATCGTGGTGGTGGCGTTGATAGGAAGCTTGCACGCTTATTTAGCGACCAAGTCACATGACCGGTTGGAGAAGAGGAAACGCGAGAAAATGACGGACTAACGGTCTGGTTGTCCCGTGCATTTGCATGGAATAGAATACCGGCGGCCGCGGATCAATGATTCGCGGCCGCTTTGTCCTGCAAGAGTTAAAGGGACGACGGGATGCGCGGTGGTATCGCGCGTGCCGCTCCCGCCGGCGTCGTGTCGCGGTGTTTTATTATCTTCGCGTCGTAATGAAATGTCTCGATCAATGAATAAAGTCCTGTTTATCCTGTTATTGTTATTCCTGTCCCACCGCGGCGCGGGCCAGGTAGATACCCTCGCGCCCCGTGAAATAGAGGTAAGCTTCCTGGAAGAGTTGCTTGTTCCCGACACGTTATCGGGTGGTTCGGCGCGCCTGGAAGGCGACGCGCGCGTGAACCTGCTGGTCGAGTTGATGACGGGCGTCAACCGTCGTCGTTTCTCCTTCACCGGCTACCGCGTGCAGATCCTGTCGGCGAACGCGTCGCGCGTGAAGCTGGACTCGTTGCAACGGTACGTGGCGCGTTTCGAGGAGTATTACCCTGGTACGCGCGCCTACTTGCAGTATACCGACCCGGATTTCAAGGTGCGCGTGGGCAACTTCAGGTCGAAGATCGAGGCCATCCCGCTGCTGAAGAAAGTGCGGCGGAGATACCCTTCCAGCTATATCGTCAAGGAGACCATCCTGCTGAAAGAGTTGCTGGATCCCGTGCCGGAAGAAGAGACCGGCGGGGAAGATGTTCTCATGGATTCTTTTTGAAGGGGGCGACAAGCGCCTCGAGCTGCCGCTCGAGCTGGTGACGCAGTAGCGGGTCTGGCGTCGACGAACGATGATCCATCCGCCGCCGGATAGCCTCTACCTGCCGCGCGACCGGGTAGCACGCCGGGGAGATGTACGCGTTCTTGAAAGCCTCCCAGATGTACTCCACGGCCACCGCGGAGGGATGACACATGTCGTCGGCGTAAAAGCGATAGTCGCGCAGCTCGTCGAGAAGAATCTCGTAAGCGGGGAAATAAAGCGCGTCCGGGAAGAGCGCCTGTAGCCGCTCGATGGCCAGGAGGAGAATGGCCTTGCCGAGATGATTTCCCCGCGCGCCGTCGCGGAGATGACGGACGGGACTGACGGTGAAGAGAAGGCGCGCCCGCGGGTTGATCTCCCGTATCGAGCGGACGAGCGGCTCGTAACGCCGGACGATCGCGGCGACGTCGAGGCGGTAACGCTCGAACTCCCTGTCGGGGATCTTGTGGCAATTGGCAACGACGATCCCCTCGCCGCGGTGCTTGTAGACCCAGGCGGTTCCCCAGGTGATGGCCAGCAAGTCGACCTCCCGCAGCGCGTCTGCCGCCCGTTCGGCGCGGGTGTTGATCTTCTCGAGACAGGCGACCGGGTCGTGGTCGGAGAACGAGCCGTGATGGAGCAGGCTCACCCACTTCCCGTTGACCTGCATCAAGTCGCGCTCGCTGGCTCGCCGTCTCTCGACAAGCGCCTCGAGCGCGTCGGCCACGGAGCAAGGATTGTAGAGAATCCCCCGGGGATTTACCTCCGCGTCAAAGCCGTGATAAAGCAGCCGGGCGGCAATGCTCTCGGCGAAGCAAGAGCCGATGAATAGAAATCGCGAGCGGTAATCTACCGAGAAACCGGGGGCAGGCACGCCCACTTTTGTCATTAGTTCCACGTCTTGTTGTTTATTGATCGGTCAAAAATAGGAATAAATGAAATATTCCCTATCTTTGTCGAGCCTAATTCAGGGGTAGACGTGGATTTGACAGCATGATGAATAGGTATGTAAGCACGTCGGGCGTGGTGAGGCTGGCCCGTTAATCCCGGACACAAAACAATAATTGGCGAAAACAATTACGCTCTCGCTGCCTAATCGAATCACAGTAGAGAAGGCTTAATCCCTACCCGGCGGGCGGGGACGAGACATTCCACCGGGGGTCCCGCCTTGTACCACCCGGGTTCGGGGTGCAGGTAACACGAGGATAGCTCGCGTCAGGCCCGGGGCGCGAGTGAAATTCAGGAGCTAAGGCGATGCTTGGGTGCTTTTCCCCGTGTAGCGCACGAAAAACAATGAAAAGATAAGCGTGTAGAAAGCATATTGATTCCATGTTTGGACCGGGGTTCGATTCCCCGCTACTCCACGAACGTGACGCGCCCGAGGGAAGAAACGCCTTCGGGCGCGGTGTTCAAAAGGATGCCCGTCGCGTAACGTTAAATAAAAGAGTATGTCGCATATTGCCCCTTTAATGAAAGACCTGGCCCTGATCCTGATCACGGCAGGCGTCACGACAATCCTGTTCAAGTGGTTGAAACAACCCGTGGTGCTGGGATATATCGTGGCCGGTTTCCTGATTAGCCCGCGCTTCTACCTCCTGCCCTCGGTGGCCGACCCGGGGAATATCCAGGTGTGGGCAGATATCGGTATCGTCTTCCTGCTGTTCGCGCTGGGCCTGGAGTTCAGCTTCCGCCGGCTGATGGCGGTGGGGGGGGCGGCCTCCGTCGCCACGCTTCTCAACATGGGCTCGATGATCGTTGTCGGTTACCTCATCGGCCAGTGGGTAGGATGGACGTCGATGGAGTCGATCTTCCTGGGCGGCATGTTGTCAATGTCCTCGACGACTATCATCATCAAGGCCTTTAACGACATGGGGCTACAGAAGAAGAAATTCGCGGGGATCGTCTTCGGGATGTTAATCGTGGAAGACCTGGCGGCGATCCTGATGATGGTGTTACTATCGACGGTGGCGGTGAGCAAGCACTTTGCCGGGATGGAGCTTATCGAGAATGTCCTCCGGTTGCTATTCTTCATCGTGATCTGGTTCGTGGGGGGAATATACATCGTGCCAAGCCTGTTGAAACGCTTCCGGCGCTTTCTCGACGACGAGATGTTGCTGGTGATCTCCGTGGGGCTATGCCTCGGCATGGTACTGCTCGCGAGCACTGCCGGTTTTTCTGCCGCCCTGGGTGCTTTCATCATGGGTTCGATCCTGGCCGAGACGATCGACTCGCGCCGCGTGGAGCACCTCATCGAACCGTTAAAGAACCTGTTCGGCGCGGTCTTCTTCGTCTCCGTCGGGATGATGCTCTCCCCTGAAGTCTTCGCCGGGCAGGGGTGGATGATCCTGATTTGCACGGTGGCGGTGCTGGTAGGGCGCGTCATCTTCGCCACGCTTGGCGTGCTGGCCTCGGGCGAGGGGCTGAAAGTCTCGTTGCAATCCGGTTTCAGTCTCGCGCAGATCGGTGAATTTTCCTTCATCATCGCCACGCTGGGTATGCAGCTGGGCGTGATCAGCAGCTTCATCTATCCCATGATCGTCACCGTGTCGATCATCACGACCTTCACCACGCCTTATTTTATACGCCTGGCAGGGCCGGTGCACGCGGGCCTCGCGCGGGTGATCCCGCCGGGATGGCGCGTGCTGCTCGACGGCTACTCGGCGTCGCGGGGCAAGAGCGTGAACCGGCAGGGCGACTGGACGCGCGTGTGGCGCAGTATGCTATCGACGATCCTCGTGTTCCTGTTGCTGTCCATAGCCGCGCTGCTCTTGTCCAGGCAATACGTGATCCCGTTTATCGTCGAGAATATTCCCGGCGCGTGGGGAGCAACGCTGGCGGCAATCGTGTCATTACTCCTGATGGCCCCGTTCCTCGCCGGTCTCGTGCTGCCGCGGAAGAAGATCAAGGCGGAGATCGCGCGCTTGTGGGCGGATAGCTCTTTCTACAAGGGGTTGCTCATCGCGGTGATCCTCTTCCGCGTGATCACTTGCATGACACTCATCCTGCAAGTGTTGATCCCATTGTTCCCCGGTGCTAAAAGCCTGCTGGTGCTTGTCGCCTTCGCGGTCATGCTCGCGCTGGTATTCTTCGAGGGCTTCAAGCGACGACCAGAGAAGATGGAGGCGCTATTCATGGAGAACCTGACGGAGAAGGAACGGATGAAGGAGAGCGGCGCGACAATCAATCGCCAGGTGCGGAGCATCCTGCTGGAAAAGAACGTGCACGCGGAGGAGATCGACATCCCGGTGGATACCCCGATACTGGGCAAGAGCCTGGCCGAGCTGAATTTCAAGCAACGCTCGGGGGTCAATATCATCAGTATTACCCGGGGCGCGCGGCGCGTGAATATCCCGGACGGGAATGAAGTGATCTACCCGTTTGACAAGGTCACCGTCGTCGGCTCCGACGAGGAGATCCAGCAGTTCATGCAAATGGTGCAGGAGCATGGCCAACCGACCGGCAACGAGGTGTTCCAGCAGATCTCTCTCTCCCGTTACGCGATCGAAAAGGATTCGCCGTTAAGCGGCAAGTCAATACGCGACCTGAAGATCCGCGAGAAGACGGGATGCCTGGTCATCGGCGTCGACCGGGACGGGGAGACAATCCCGGAATTGAACGCCGACCTGGCACTGCAACAGGGCGACCTCCTCTGGCTGGCCGGCGAGAAGGGAAGCCTCGCGGCGTTCGAGACGAACCTGAGAACAACCACCTGACGCGCGTGCCAGTGAAAAACCATTATCTTCGCGTCTATTCAAACGAATCACCATGAAAGTAATCGCGTTTAACGGAAGCCCCAGGAAAGAGGGCAACACCGCGCGGGCAATCGCCACCGTCTCTACCGAGCTTACCGCGAAAGGAATTGACGTCGAGCTCGTGCATGTCGGCAACAAGTCAATCAGCGGCTGCGTCGCCTGCGGGCAATGCGCCGCGAACCGCGACAACCGCTGCTCGCGTCCCGGCGACGACGTTAACCGGTGGATAGAAATGATCATCGAGGCCGACGGGCTGATCATCGCGTCTCCCGTATACTTCGCCGGCATAAACGGTACCATGAAAGCCTTCCTCGACCGGGCCGCCTACGTCCTCTCGCGCGGTGGCGGTCTCACGCGTTACAAGGTAGGTGCGGCACTCGTTGCCGTCCGCCGCGCGGGAGGTAGTGCCGCGCTCGACTCGCTACACCATTACTTGCAGTTCCTCGAGATGTTCATCCCCGCCTCCAACTACTGGAATATCATACACGGGCGGCTGCCCGGCGAGGTGGAACGCGACCTCGAGGGGCAACAAACCTTACGTGTCCTCGGTAGAAACATGGCCTGGCTCATGCACGCCGTCGCGCGCGGAAAGGAGACCATGCCATGCCCCGAAACAGAAGAGAAAATCTCTACACACTTCATTCGTTAATCCCGTGTCACTAAATAACGCGCCCGTGAATAATACCTCTCTCACCCCCCTCTCCTCCCTCGGGGAGTTCGGATTAATACGCCGCCTCACCCGTCGCGCCCGCCTCGCGAACCCCTCCTCGTGCAAGGGAGTGGGCGACGACGCCGCCGTGCTCGACTACAATAACGGAAAAAAGATCCTCGTCAGCACCGACATGCTCGTCGAGGGCATACACTTCGATCTCGCCTACGTCCCGTTGAAACATCTCGGATACAAGGCCGTTGCCGTTAACGCCAGCGACATACACGCCATGAACGGCGTCCCGCGACAGATAACCCTCTCGATCGCCGTCTCCAGCCGGTTCACCGTCGAGGCCCTCGACGAGTTATACGACGGCGTGCATCTCGCGTGCGAACGGTACGACATCGACCTCGTCGGCGGGGACACTACCACCACCCGTTCCGGCGCTTGCATCAGCATCACGATCATCGGCGAGGTGGCGGGAGAGGAAATCGTCTACCGCGACACCGCCCGCGCGAACGACATCATATGCGTGAGCGGAGACCTCGGCGCGGCATACGCGGGACTCCAGCTGCTGGAACGAGAAAAACGCGTGCTCGACGGCCAAACCCTCGCGCGACCGGCTTTCGAGGGGCACGATTATATCCTCGAGCGGCAACTGAAACCCGAGGCGCGCGGGGACGTCACGCGGCAACTGCGCCAGGCATCCATCCTGCCAACGGCCATGATCGACATCTCCGACGGGCTCTCGTCCGAACTACTGCACGTGTGCAACGGATCTCGCGTGGGATGCCGCGTCTACGCGGAGAAGATCCCCGTAGACCCCCGCGCCGCTCGCTTCCTCGAGGAGATCAATATCGATCCCCTCACCGCCGCGCTCTCCGGTGGCGAGGACTACGAGTTGCTATTTACCATCCCCCTCGCCGCCCGCGAGGCAATCGCCGCCTTGCCCGGGATAACGATGATCGGGTACATCACGCCGCCGGGAGACGGTTGCAACATCGTCGCGAGAGACGGGTCGCTCGTCGAGATCAAGGCACTCGGGTGGACTAACTTCAAGAGCGATGATTAGCCCGCCAGAGATCATCGCCCTGCTCGACAGGTCGCGAGCACTACTCCGCGGGAACGACCATCGCGAGACCCGCCGCGCGTTGCGGGAGCTACTCCTCGCGCGACTACCAGCCTATCCCGCCGCGCGAGCGACAGATCGCCTCGCGGAGTATGCCATGTACCTTTGCATGGCGCTACACGCGGAGCTTGACCAGGAGGATGACGAGAGCACCGGCACGGCAGAACTCGCGTTCGCCGCCCTCGCCGAATCCCTCGCGCGCTATCCCGACGCGCGCTACGAGATCACGCGACAAAGGGTCTTCCTCCTCTACCGCTTCCCCGACTACCTGGTGGACGCGTGGATAGAAACGTTCCCGCGCGAGCACAAGGACAACGAGCGGCTACGCGCGCGGGCAAGAGCTCTCGACGCGATCGCCCGCGCGACCCTGGCTGACGCCCGCGACATACAGCGCGATTTCCCCGAACGCTTTGACGCGGACAACGAGCTGAATGATATCATCAACACGATCCCTCCCCCCTCTCCCCCGCGCGATCCCGGCAATGTCGACCTGACGCGCGAGCTGTTGCACGGCTACCTCAAGGTCAAGTATTCCCTGTAAACCGGTCGCGCGGGGTTCACCTGTTGCCCAGCCTGATCTTTATCCCGGCGTTCGCGACGAAGCCGTCGAGCGGCGCGTATAGAGGCTTGAACGCGGGCGCGGCGTGTCAGGAGATTTCCGGGGGCTTCCCAGGCGGTTCGATAAATGGCGCGACGTGATCGAGCGGCAGGCGCGTACCCGGTTTCGCGTCCGTCCTCCTCCCCGCGACTTGCCGCGGCACGCTGACGGGATTGTTCTATCGCACAGGTGCGACAGGTGCAACAAGGGACGGCAAGGGACGGCAAGGGACGACAACCGAACCGCAGTCATCGTCGTCGTCGCGCATCCCCGGGTAGGGAATGAGCGGCAAGATATAAACGGACAATATGATGGATAGCGCTTTCACGGGCGTGAAGGTGATTGTTTTTCGTCGCGGGCAGCCGGTAAAAATGAAAAAAGGCTACCTGCTGGTAGCCCCTGGAACGAAGAGAGGCTATCCCGGGATAGCCTCTTCGCGACGCGTAGCGGGAGTCTGACTCGAACAGACGACCTTTGGGTTATGAGCCCAACGAGCTACCAACTGCTCCATCCCGCGGTGATGTCAATGTTTACTTAACGGTGACAAAGGTAAGTCTTCGGGAGATTCCCTGCAAGCGATTCCGCGTCTTTCTTGAAAATAAACGCGGGCGGGCGATGGCGCGGCGTGATAAAGAGGTGATTGGGCCCGCGTTTTCCTCCCGTGTCGACCGCCCGGGACGCGTCCGCGGGGACATCGATTGGCGCGAGCGGTAAATTCTTCTTACCTTTATCGCCGTTAACCCAGGGTATGGAAAAAGAAATAATCACGTTGCACAGGATTCGCGAGCCGGGGGACGCCCTACTGGAAAGGCTCGTGCCGTTGTACGAGGAGGCCTTCCCGCCTGCCGAACGGCGGGACGCGGGACAACTGGCGCGCGTCATCCTCGCGCGGGAACGGATGCACTTCCTCGCCGTGCTCGAGGGGACGGGGGACGAGACGGGGAACGGGGGCGATCTTGCAGACCCTGTCGGCCTGCTCGTCTACTGGGATTTCCGGGAGTTCTACTACCTGGAACACGTGGCAGTACGCGCCTCGTGCCGCGGTCGATCGATTGGCACGCGGGTACTGGAAACGGTCGCCCGGCAACTACCCGGCACGCGACTGCTGGAGATCGAGCCGCCGTCGGACGAGACGCGCGCGCGCCGTGTAGCGTGGTACGAGCGAAACGGTTACCGCGTGCTGGACAAGGCGTACACGCAACCGCCCTACGACGGTCGCGGGCCCGGTTGCCCGTTATGGATCATGGGTAACGAGCGTCCCGCGCACCTGCCAGCATTCCTAGAACGCGTCAAGCGAGAGGTCTACAACGAGAATGTTTAACATAAAATAGAGTAAACCATGAGAAACAGTTTAATTTTATTGCTGGGAATAGTCGCGGGCTGTAACACCCCCGCCCCCAGGAACGAGAAGGTCGCCGACGAGAAAAAAGAGGTACAGGTAGTGGATACGCGACCGTTCGAAGAGATCTTCACGCCCGTCGCCCCGCGCGACATCACCGGGAACGTGTTCCGGTTCGTTGGCGAGGATTTCACGGTAATCACCGCCGGCACGATGCAGGATTACAACTCCATGACGGCCAGCTACGGCGGCTGGGGCATCCTCTTTAACGTCCCGTCGACGTGGTGTTTCCTGCGGGCCAACCGCTACACGCTGGAGTTCATCCGGCGCGAAAAGAAGTACACGATGGTCTACTTCGACGAGACCTACCGCGACCAGGTAATGCTCTTCGGCTCTTCGTCCGGCCGGGACGGCGACAAGATGAAACGGCACGCGCTGAGGGCCGTGGAGACTCCCGGGGGCAGTATAGCGTACGCGGAAGCGCGGCTCGTCATCGAGTGCGAGCTGACGGGGATCACGACCGTCTCCCCGGATGATTATCTCGCCGAAGAGGGCCGGAAGTTCGTCGAAGACGCGTTCACCGAGGTAAAAGAGTATCACAAACTCGTGTTCGGGAAGATCACCGGCGCGTGGGTACGGAGATAACCGGCGGGCCGGTTTACCTTTTTACCGCTCTCGCGACGCGGGAGAACAGGGGGGAGCACCGAAAGCTCCCCCTTTTTCATGCCTGCCCGCCGTCTGCGGGGGCCTTTCTCGCGGCAGTGGCAAGCATCCCCGCGAGCACGGGGGGGGGACTTGCCCGGGCAAGTGAAAGCCCCCAGGCTCGTTACCCGTGGTGTTGCGCGGACGTGAAAGAATTTGTATCCTTGACGCGTTTTAATGTTACTAGATATGAAGAAGATTTACTTGATCGTTACTGGAATGTTGTTAGCGGCAAGCGGGATCGCGCAAGTGCTCCCGGCGGAACGCCTTGACAGGGGAGTGGTCGCCGTCAAGATAGACAGCGGCGTGTTTGTTAGCTGGCGGTTGCTGGGGGACGAGAACGCGGGGGGCGCGTTCAACCTATATCGCGACGGGAAGCGCGTCAACAAGATACCTCTCGACGGGGCAACTTGTGCAGTAGATGAAAAGGGGACGCTGACAAGCGTTTATACCGTGAAAAACGTCGCAGGGAAGAAGGAAGGGAAGGCGTCGCGGGGCGTCAAGCCGTGGGAGAGCCCCTACCTGGTAGTGCAGCTGGATCGGCCGGCGAGCGCCCCCGGTTATCTCCCGAATGATTGTAGCGTTGGCGACCTCGACGGGGACGGCGCGTACGAGATTGTCGTGAAATGGGAGGCGCGGTCGCGGGATAACTCGCAAGCAGGAAGGACGGACCCGGTGCTGCTCGACGCGTACCGGCTGGACGGGAAGCGGTTGTGGCGCATCGACCTGGGCGAGAATATTCGTGCCGGCGCGCATTACACGCAGTTCATGGTCTATGACCTGGACGGGGACGGGCGCGCGGAAGTGGCGTGCAAGACGGCGCCAGGGACGAGGGACGGGCAAGGGAAATGGATCGCGCTCGAGGGCGATGACCCGCTGGCCGTGTACCGTGACGAGGCGGGGTTCGTGCTCGATGGCCCCGAGTACCTGACGGTGTTCGACGGGTTGACGGGGGGCGAGGTGACGACCGTGCCGTATTACCCGCCGCGAGGGGCCAGGGAGGAGATGCAGGCAACGTGGGGCGATAACCGGGGGAACCGGGTGGATCGCTTCCTGGCTTGCGTGGCTTACCTGGACGGGAAACGACCGTCACTGGTGGCCTGCCGGGGGTATTACACGCGGGCGGTACTGGTAGCCTATGATTTCGACGGGAAGAATCTCGAGCGGCGATGGGTGCATGACTCGGGGACGGGGGGGACAATAAAGGGGACGGCCCACGGGCAGGGGAATCATGGTATTGCCGCGGGGGACGTTGACGGTGACGGGCGCGACGAGATCGTGTACGGTGGGGCTTGTATCGACGATGACGGGAGTTTGTTGTATTCCACGGGTCTCGGGCACGGCGACGCCCATCATCTTTCTGACCTGGACCCGGATCGTCCCGGTCTAGAGTTTTTCGACGTGCACGAGACGAGGCCATCTCCCGCCGGCGTTGAGCTGCGTGACGCGGGTTCGGGCGAGTTGCTATTCGGTCGCCCGACGACGGTGGACGTGGGACGGGGAATGGCCGCTGACGTGGACGGGCGTTACCGGGGTTTCGAGTTCTGGAGCTCGGCGAGC